>CAZOHR010000224.1:0-2523 GCA_964579045.1 uncultured Bacteroidales bacterium
GCTACAAAGCAGGGCGTTGCCCCGCTATGAAATAAATCAGGCTTTCAGCCTGAAGGTTATACCGCTCCTAAAATTTGAAATTACTCGAACTTGATATTCCAATCGTCAATGTATAAAATAGCACCGCTTTTATTCTGCATCCAGAAATAAATAACTATTTCAGCTTCATTTGGAATATTTTGTGGAATATCAATATCAATCTGTTTAAACTCCCACTTATCCGAATTTGAATTATCCAATTCAATATCTCGATAATTCCAAGACTTTTCTTCGTTGTGCTTAATTTCATAAACCAAGATAAAATCGTTTGCGTTACTGGACTTTGCCCAAAAAGACAATTTAGCACTGTCGGCAAACTCCAAGTCTGCAAAACTTTTTGAAAACGAAATACTAAAATCTTGAATTGAATCTACTTTGCAGGAATATTTCCCTTGGTGCCAATTATTTCCAACAATATTTTGAGGTTTGAAATAGACATTCTCAACTTCAAAATCGGCATAGTAATCTGATTTAGAGGTTTCCCCCCAATTCGGTTTCTGACTAGACACCATAAGTTTAGATTCTCTACGAACATCAATAAGTGTGTAATCCTTATCATCAATAGCCCTGACAACTAAATCCCTTTTAGAAAACAAAGATCTTGTTTCAAATCTATCAACAAACAATGAAGCATGAAATAATATGCCAGCGACAAGTACTACTATTGCCACCCAAGTAATATTTCTCTTAAAAAGATTTCCATAGCAATAGAATGAATACCATATTGCAACTGGAAATAAAATATAAAAAGTATGTGAGCGTGGTTCGGAGACAGAGAAGAGGAAAGAGCAGCACAAAATTATAATGGTTAATATGGTAAACCATTTCACCTTAGTCCATTCCGGCAGAATATTCTTTTTCCTAAAAAAGGAAAAAATAAGATACCCAACCTGAAAGAATCCAACCAAAAGAAGCAGGGCAACAAATGGAATCACCCATATATGCTCAGTGAGATATTCCATTCGAGCAGTATTATTTGCTCCTATGTATCGTGCAACCTCGTAGGAGGCAAACATTAAGAATCGTGTTATTATGATGGGTATTTCCAATAGGTTATTTAGGTTAAAAACGATATTACTTTCTACATCAGATGTTCCAAATCCATAAAGCAATGTTGGTATTAAAGTGCTTAAGCTCACGGCAGCACCTAAAACGAAAAATACGAAGCCTTTTAAAAGCATTTTAATATTGCGTCTATTCGCCCAAGCTATCCACAAAAGATATGGCATGCAAAGTACCCAAGATAAATGTAACTGCATTATCCAAAAAATGGAAAACCCAATAAGGAAAAAAGACAAATTATCTTTAAGTAGCTTAGAACTATAGACTTTACTTAACTCAAAAACCGAGACGAAGAATAGTATAGATCCTACAATTACATAAGAGGGATTTTCGATATGTGTGGAATAATTCAGTGCCCAAGGACAAGTCAATATCCAAGCATAAATAAACCATTTAGGCACATTGGGAATACGTTTGGATAAATACCAACCAAAGAAAACCAATACGGCAAAAGATAATATATTAAGCAAAATATATGGAGCTTCGGGTATTCCTAAACAACTTATTGGAGTCGAAATAAGTAAGCCTTGTAGTCCACCTGGAATTTGCGACTGGGTATAAACAACATCAGGTCCGTAGAATGGATACACATCATTGACATAGCTTTGTAGGCCAATTAAGTAGATTTGAAGCTCGTCATCGCCACTAAACATCGACAAACCCATAAGCAGCCTAAAGCCTAGTAGTAATGCCCCAACGATGATTAGAATAATTACTTTTTTACGATTAATTTTCATTTATAATTATTTATGCCCGAATCAACAAAGAAATTCATTTATAATACAATCTAATAATTTGCTTAGCTGAGCACAAAACTACTTAATCCATTTCTATAATCAAAGGGAATGTTTATATTTTTCGAATTCACAGGCTAAGGTAGATTTAGCGGGAAGATCAGCAATGCAATGATTAGTAATCCGTGCGCTTAGTATTACTGGCACACGGATAACAAATTTGCGCGAACTTGGGTATATTACCTTTTTATATTTTACCTACTCCTTTATTACCTTTATAAATTCAAATACTTTACCAGCAGCCTGTCCTGCAGAAAGATCTTCAAGCTTAATGTAATAAACTCCAGATGCATAATTACTAAAAAGTACAGTGGTTTTTTTAGCAATACGTCCTTTAAAAATTACTTGACCGTTTGTGTTTAAAATCTCGAAGTTCTGGGTTTCATCATTTCCTAAGATTTCTATTACTAACTCGTCAAATACAGGGTTTGGATAAACTTTTATATCTAAATTGTTAATATCCTCTTTTATTAAAGAAGTTAGTTCAAAATTGGCAACCAAATTACTATCACAAATTGCAATAAAAGAATAACTTGCATCGGTTGAGACAATATTTCCGTTTTCTGTCCAATTTAAGAATGTATAACCAGTATTTGCTGTTGCAATTAAATTCACATTTTCGCCATGG
>CAZOHR010000224.1:2623-6393 GCA_964579045.1 uncultured Bacteroidales bacterium
TCCGTTTTCTGTCCAGTTTAAGAACGTATAACCAGTATTTGATGCTGCAATTAAATTCACATTTTCGCCATGGTTGTATGTTCCAGCTCCGGCTATTGTACCCGAATTTATTGGATTTTCGTTGGCTGTGATGTCGTAAAGCGTAGTGTTAACTTCAATTATTTCGCTGTATGCACCCTGATTATTCAAATCTGCTTTATTTGCACGCACTCTGTAATAATAAAATGAATCGGGATTAGACGGAATTTGAATATTAAACTCGCTAGAGAGTGATGAAAACGGAGATTCAAGTATTGGCTGTGTAAACTCACTATCTGTGGCAACTTCAATAAAATAATTTTCTATATCGCCCAGAACTGGAGCTTGCCAATTTGCCAGGAAACTTGATGTAGTAATATTCGTTGCCGGAAGTGCTGTAGGTACAACCATCGCATAGCTTTCCACCCAATTTGAACTTGATCCATCGAGTAAAAAGTTGATTAAAGTACCATCAAAATTTTCAGTTAAATCAAAAGCAGTAATAAAACCTGAATTATCACCACCAGCAACGCCAAAATCGAAACCATGATAATCAATCAGACCAATTTGCGAAGCAGTGTCAATTCTCACATTCATATTTTGTTGTATCTCACTTTGATCAACCACTCTGTTCCAAATTCTAAATTCGTCCAAAGATCCATTAAAATAAAATGAACCATTGCTTCGTCTTCCTAAATTTAAACCAGATGAAGAATGATACAAAGGTGTATTTAATGGATTGCTGCCATTATTTACGACAGGAACCTCTACACCGTTTACATACATTTTGGCTAGCTCTTCGATCGGACAGTAAACTACAGCTAGGTGTGCCCATTGATTTATAGGTAAAACATTTATTGCGTCCAAGTAAACTCCCGGAGTTGGAATAAAACGCACATTTCCGCCTGAACTTGTATGAATTTCCATTTGCTCCAAATCTTTTCCACAAATGAACTCTAAACCGTCTTGCTCGTGCAAAACCCAAGTTTCAATGGTGAGAGCATTTGTAATAAGGTTGTCGTTAATGGGACTATTAACAAAATTGCTCAAAGAATTATCGAAATTCAGACACAAATTCGAATTTCCGAATTGAGTTAAGCTAACTGTTAGGCTTGCTGTTCCTGCTGATAGTGTAATGGTAGCAGTCCTACTCATATCACTTAGGTTTGGTGAAACCTCGAGAATAAGACTGTCGTTCCCAGATGATGAATTTGTAATTACCCATGTTTCGTCCGAACTTGCAGTCCAATTCACATTTGAAAATACCTGAGTATTTATAGTACTTTGATTATATGCTAAGTACAAATCTGTATTGTTAGCAATAATTGAGTCGGATAAAGTTCCGCCAGGTACTGCTGTAGCAACTTTTACCATTCCGTTATGAGTGTAATTGGCATTGCCAAATGCCGGACCGGTATATTTTTGATTCCACAGAATACCGTAAAACATTCCTGTTGGATCCCAAACATTTGTAAAAACATCCCAATTTTCATTAGATTGGGTAACTATTCGACTTTCGTAAGGAGACAATGTATAGCTGTACTGCGTGCCACCAGAATTTCGCAAGACAAAAGTATGTGAGGCATCATCACGATTATAAAGTTCAAAAGTTGCCAATGTTGCATTCTGAAAAATAGGGCTTACTGCTAACCAGGCATTTCCTTCAAAAGTGTATAAATTTGGTTCAGATGCACAGAAAGCCACTCCATCAATTGATAATTCGACAGCACTGTTATCACCAACAAAATATGCAACCGATTGAGGCGCTATAGTATAATCATAAGTTGTAGAAACACTTAGTAATTGGATATCCACTGGAACTGTATTTGCATTTTCAACTCTATACATCAATTTATCAGGGCTTAATTTGCCTGTAGCTGTTATAAAGACATTTTGTCTAAGCAAAGAGGTTTCGGAACATAACTGGTCGTTGGTAATCATTTGTCTGAAAATATTGCTTCGGAAATCAAATCCACAAATACTCCCCTTAGATAGATATATTTGTTGGTTTTGCTGCGGACCAACAATTACGCTACCCGAAAATCCTTGGTGATTATCGTATAAAATGATAATATTATCATTGTTATTATTGTAAATATCAAAATACGCCATTGTTGGGCTATCGGAACAATTACCCCATGTAAAAATATTTCTTGTTGGGTCTATTGGTACGGCAAGAAAATCGCGGCTGTAAAAGGTTCCGCTTTCGTTAACTACTTTCAAACGATAATGAATTAACCGCTCTTCTGTTCCAATAAATGTGGCATTAAGAGTAACACTTGCACTAACCGCATTATTGCTACTACCGGTTACAGTACCCACCAATACAGTATTTCCATAGCTAGAAGTCAAACCATATTCAAAATTTACCGTGCAATTTGTTCCGTTGGCGTTAACCATTCCATTTAAGGTAGCAGAAATTGAAACATTGGCAGATCCTTCAGGAATTTGAACTGAACTTACATTGCCAGCCTTAAGAGTTACAATTGTTGGATTCTGGGCAAATACACTTGCCATAAAGATAGCCAAAAAGCTTACAGTGAACAGTATTTTCATATTGATATAATTAATGTTTGTAAATGAACAACCAATATTGGCAATTTTTGAGTCTTTGACTTTTGCAAAGAGCTGGCTTGCGTGTCGGGCAAAAGGAAATTTCGATAAAACGGAACAGGTCGCGTCCAATATGGGTTGGCTTTCCGCTATATTTATTTGCTTGTTGGCAAAAAAACTAAATCTTCTTCCTTTCATTGTCATTTTTTTTATTTTCAAACTATTTTCGCTGTCGCGGTCTCCGAGTATTGTTATGATAGATAAATATGCACAACATAAAAATCTATTAATATCGTAATTATTCTATAAGCTCTATTAGATTCAGCAACTCCACAAAACTAAACAATACAGTTATATAATCAAAGGGATTGTTGATGTTTTTTTGGGGATTTAGCTAGTGCAGATTAAATTTTATAAAATTAGCCTCATTTACTCAAAAACTCCATCCCACACTAAACGACGGACTAACCAATGAAGGCCAACTGTAAAAGACGTTTACACCTGCCCTAAGAAACAAACCTTTATCACTTTGATAGCGATACATCAGTGGCATCATTGCAGCAGTAACATCCTTGTATATATTACCCTCATAAAATTCCAGCCGAAACACAAATCCAATTCCGTACTCAAAATGATGTTTCGATTTTGCATGAGTGATTGCAGTAAAAGTGAGGGGAAAGCAGACTGTAGTTCTAAAATCCGGATAAGCTCCAAGCCTTAGCATCATATTGTTTTTCTTTCCGAGATGTCTTTCGTAATTCAAAGATACCCATCCCGAACTAAATGCATGTTGAATTGTATAAACTTCTGTGTAAACTCCGTTTCGTTTAAAGTCTTGACTTTCGGTCTGAGCGTTGCTAGTGCTACAAAAGCACAATGTCAGAATTATGGAAGCAATAACGAGGAAAACAAATTTACTCTTCATTTAAACGAGTTTTTAGTTTATTAAACAAAGATAATAATTTTATCTTTTGAATTTATTCCAAATCATATTCCTCTTCAAAGTACTCGTAACCGTCAATTATATCGAGATAAACGCCATCGAATCCGGCATTTAGAACTTTCGACATGTACGATCCTTCGTTGCCTCATGCAGGGATGAATTTGTAATCAGTACCCTCAGTATTTCTAGCAAACGGATTACAAATTATTAGTGTTCGAAACATGAATTATATAGCTGTACCATGGCATTAATAGTT
>CAZOHR010000225.1:0-3689 GCA_964579045.1 uncultured Bacteroidales bacterium
TTAAAAAAGGTGATGGTGAAAATGCTGAGAAATATTACGAAGAAGCTATTAGCCTCGAGACAGATCCGATGAATAAAGCGAATATGTATTATGAACTTGGCTTACTTTACTATAATACTCTAAAAAATTACCCAAAATCTCGTCAGGCGGCAAGAAGTGCACTAGCTAACAATCCTAATTACGGGAAAGCATATCTTTTGATAGGAAAAGTTTATGCAGCTGGTGGTTATTGTGGAGAGACTGCTTTTGAAAGAAAAAGTATCAATTGGTTAATTGTTGATCAATTTATAAAAGCAAAAAATGTTGACCCTTCAGTAGCTGATGAAGCGAACGAATTAATAGGAAGATTCTCGGGCAGTTTCCCAACTCAAGAAGAAGGTTTCTGGATTAATGCAACAGAGGGACAAGTTGTAACTATAGGTTGCTGGGTTGGAGAATCTACTACTGTAAGATTTATCAGATAGTGTTTTATAAAACTAAAATAACACAATTAAAGATTATCGTGCTAATGTTTATCGTTAGCACGATATTTCTTTGTTGCAAAAATGATATTGAAACAATAAACCGTATTACAGAAACCAATAGCTTACCTTCATTTGTTGTTACCGACTTGGAAACAAGTTTTAGTGATTCTGGCCATATAAAACTCAAAATATATGCTCCAGAATTAGTTCGATACGATAAAGCAGAAATTCAATACGACGAGTATCCTCAAGGAATAAAAGTAGAATTCTTCAATACGTCAATGGAGGTAACAGGAACCCTAAAATGTAATTATGCAAAATACTTGATAAACGAAGAAATTTGGGAAGCGAAGTCGGATGTTGAAGTAAATAATTCTGCTGCCTCGGAGAAGATAAACACAGAACAGCTTTTCTGGGATATGAAGAAAGAAACTATTTACTCCGAAAAATTTGTAAGAATTACCACTGCCGACGAGATATTGTTTGGCGAAGGCTTTGATTCAAATCAGGAATTTACAAAATGGAAGATTGTTAAACCAACCGGAACAATTAAAATAAAAGATGAATAAAGATAAACTTATAGTTATTATTGAATACGCCTGGATTCTGATGGCAGTATTTTGTTTGGCAGCAGGAATTTACTACAATATTAAGATTGGCATTGACAAAGCTTGGATGATTTATGCTATGAGTGCAATAAGTCTTGGTATGTTCGCTGTGCGTCGTATGCAGAGAAAAAACCTTGAGAGGAAACAACAAAGAAACAATCGCTAGTATTAAGTCCAACTACAGAGAATTGCTCACTGTATGCTTATCTGAGGTAAACAAATTTGCTTTCAAACTCCAATAATCGCACAACATAAGAAACAATACTCTACATTTTGTGCATAACCAATATTTCTAAATGTATTAATGTCTTTAAGATTATAACCAATCTTTTTGTACCTAGAGCCAATACACCAATAAATGAAAAAGCCCGCATTAGCAGGCCTTTTCAGTATTAATTTATTCAATCTAAATTCGTATAACTTTTTGTTATTGTTTAACAATAGCTTTAACAAAGGATTTTTCTGCATTTTCAATTTTCACAAAATAAACCCCATTTTCATAATCGCTTAGAACTATTGTTTGCTTTTGTTCTTTTGAAATTATACCTGTCCAAATAATTTGTCCAACAGAATTATATAAGGTCAAACTACCTTCTTCAATTGAAGTTTCAATAGTTATTTCCGAAGAAGTCGGATTTGGATATACAACCAAGTTATCATTACTATTTGTTATCCCTATCTCAGAAACGATTATGTTAACACAATCGCTTGTGTCAGAACAATTATTTTGAGTTACAATAACAGCATAATCACCCGTTTCGGTTGCTGTAAAATTACGTAATGTTTCTCCATCAATGATAGTGTTTCCATCACAATTTATCCATTGCCATGTTGCAGATTCTTCAGTTGCAGTAATTGTGTTTACATTTGTTGTAACCGAAACATCAATAACATCATTTACAGTTAGATAAGTTGTAACGACACTGTCACAACCAGTTGTTGCAGCTCCAACCAATGTGTAATAATATGTTCCACTCTCGTTATAAACGTCTGTGCCAATAGTAATTGTTTCTCCAGCACAAATTGTAAATGTTTGCGAGCCAGTAACTTCTGCTGGTTCTGTTACGATAATATTTGTTGTTGTAACACAGCCATTATTATCTGTTACTTGATAGTCATATTCCCCTGCAAAAACTTCAAAATCACCCTCGCCAGTATATGGCGCAGTGCCTTGATTAGCAGAAACAGTAACGATTGAGGTTCCGCCAAAACATTCGATTGGTGTTGAAATCACATTAACTAATAACTCTGAAGGCTCTAAAATTTCGATATCTGTAGTAGCTGTACATCCGTTATCATCAGTAACAGTATAAGTGTAGCTACCAGCTGCAATGTCAAAATCTCCTACTCCACTATAAGGTGCTGTACCATCCGAAGCAGAAATTGTAACTGTTGACAGTTCACCATAGCACAATATTTCTGTCGAGCTAGAGCTTGCTGTTAACAGAAGTGGTTCTGTAATTTCATAGTCAGTACTTGCTATACAGCCGTTATCATCAGTAATTGTTGCAGTATAAGAACCAGCATACAAGTTGATTGTAGTTTCGCCAATGTAAGGTGCAGTTCCATCTACTCCTATTACAGTTACATCTGTTGTACCTCCAAAGCATTGAACACCTGGGAACGACACATTTGCAACCAATACCAATGGTTGAGTAACTGTAAAATCCATATTTGCTTGGCAACCATTGTCATCAGTAACCGTAACAGAATAGTCACCAGCAGCCAATAACGAAATATCCTCATCAGTTAACATATTAGTCCATTCAAATGAGTAAGGATCGCTGGTGCCTGTGATAGAAATATCAATGGCGCCATCAGAAAATCCATTACATGAAACATTTTCAATAGCAGCATCAATAGTAAAAGAAGTTTGATCATTAATAACAACTGCAGTACCTGTTGTTTGGCAAGCGTTAATATCTGTAACAGTTAAAACATAAGAGCCAGCAATAAGATTTGTTCTTTGATTTGAAGTTTCTGGACTTCCTTCCCATGAATATGTAAACGCTCCAGTACCGCCAGTAACAGTAGCAGTTATAGTTCCATTACCTACCAAACACATATCAGCTGTAGTTGCAAAATCAATATTTGCATCAATACAAGTCTTAAATACAGGATTAATTACAAAACTTCTTTCAAAAGATGCACCAAAAGACTCAACTGCAGACCATACTGCTGCGCCATTAGGATTGGCATCCCATTTAATAAATACAGTATTAGTTGTAAATATTTTTTCTGATGTAGCTATGGTAATATTACCTGCTTCCTCAATAACACCAAAATAGTAAGTACCGGCAGTTAAATTAAGCGGACTTATCGAAATTGGCAAAGTTAAAGCAACACCATTTAAATTATCATTAATTGTTGTAGTGTAAGATGTCGTACTGCCTATTGGTGAGCCTGTTGGCACTCCAGCAATTGTGTTGTATATATCAACTCTAACTGGTACCCCAGCTGGTGGCGAAATAAGAATAAAAGATACTGAGTCAAGAATATCAGCATTTGTAATGGTATAGGTCTGTCCTAGAATTCCATTATCATAAGTCCCTAGAACAGCATTATCACCAATACCTAATGAACCTGTGTAATCTATATTTCGTGCCATATAATCTTT
>CAZOHR010000225.1:3789-6355 GCA_964579045.1 uncultured Bacteroidales bacterium
CGAACCAAATAAGCTATTGGAAAACCGAGGCCCTCTGGATGTTGCCATGCTCCAGTAGTAATCTTAATCCATTGTTTTAAAGGAGTATAAATAATATCATCATATCCTACTGCAATGTTCACAGCGGCTGTAGTGTTTGAATGATAAATTATTACAGCATACTCACCAGGTGTAACTGCCAATGGTGCTGGAAAAACATAAGTATTCCAACCAGCAATTCCAGTTGTTGTTTGAGTTGGGGAAGTATAAAGTGGTGCGACACCCATTACACCACCAGTAACCAGATACACCTCAACTGCATACTGCTGAGCAGCATTTGTAGTACCAATATAATATTGCACACCTGTTAGTTGATCATTTGCAACAACAGTAAACTGAGATCCCTGACGAATATTACCCGTAGCTATACCTAAACCATTGATATAAAAACCACCATCTCTAGCGTAATAGTTAAAATCAACTGAGAAATCCTGATTATAAACATTATTACTAGGTACTAAATCTGTTTGATCTTGTGTTTCTGTATAAATAATTCGATAATCTTCAACCGAAGCTGTTGGATTCCATGTTCCACATGTAACTGTTTGAGCTCCAGCCACATTAATAGTAATTGGAGCACTAGTAAACACAGCAATTGGAGTTACAAGATCTGATAATGTGTAAACACTAGCCGTTAGTACAACATTTGTTAAAACATTACCACTAAGATTCTGGATAGTCCCTCCCAAAGGAACTCCGCCAGTTAGTTGAGTTAGTGGTCTGCGAGTGTATTGATTTGTTACACCAGAAATATTCGCATCTGCATTATTTGGCAAAGGTGAGTATGTGAAGTTCCAGATAAAACCTGTTGCATCCCATCTATTGTCCCATTGAAAATAATATGTTACACCACCAGTTAAAATCACACTTGGTATATTTGATGCATATTCGTCTGTTCCAACTGAAATACATCCTGCATAATCGTCATTAGTGGCCACCGCAACTTGAGCAGCACAAGTTCCTGACGAAATCCAAAGCCTAGTATCAGAACCCCCACTACATGAATTTATGCTCAATGTTCCAGTAGTTGCAGGTGTGAAAACATACCATGCTGCAGCTGTTGCACCAGCATTTGTGGCTCCTGTTCCAGTGAGCGCAGCTGCGGTATAAGTGCCAGGAGTAACTACAGTTGCAGTTGCACATGTAGTGCCCTGTGCTTTTAATTGCCCTTCTCCCAATAAAATAATTACTGTCGCAATTATCAAAGAAAAGTAAATATTCGTGAACGATCTCCACGATATGTCCTTATTCATAAAAGTAAATTTTTGTTGTTTCATGTCTCTAAATTTTAGTTAAAAATTGTATTATTTTGTATCATCAAAAATAAACACTTTCTTATATAAATTGTTCACTTGAACTATTTATTTTAAATTTAAAATACTCCTTGTATTAAAACAATTTTACCACTTCCTATTTGAAGTCAAAAAGCAAGGTCAAGATATTTTTGGCAATAATAGTTGAGCATTTATGGGGCTAGTAAAACTACATTTTCGATGTTTCGACGTTTATCAGACATGTATTTGAGCAAATTTATATTCAGTGAGTTGTGTCATTTTTGCAGTAACAAGAATGCAAAGAAAGAATATAGGAAAAAAGACTGAGACTCAACAGTCTTTAGACTTGGGCTTTGGCTTTATTTATCAAAAGAGGAAATTTAGTAAAGATTTATTAATATTTTCTACTTTTGTACTGAAAACAAAGCAAAACCATGATACACGAAAGCGTTTTACAAACAATCGGTGAAACTCCAATAATTGAAATAACGAAACTAAATCCGAATTCTAATGTTTCGATTTTTGTAAAGGTCGAAGGTCGTAATCCAACTGGCAGTATTAAAGACAGAATAGCACTTAAAATACTGGAACAGGCAGAAGCTAGTGGCCGACTTACAAAAGACAAGACAATAATCGAAGCTACATCAGGAAACACCGGCATTTCGCTAGCAATGATAGGAGCGATTAAAGGATACAAGGTCGAAATAGTTATGAGTAAGGCCGTCTCGATCGAGAGAAGAAAAATGATTAAAGCATTTGGGGCAACAGTTGTTTTAACCGATGCACAGTATGGTACCGATGGTGCAATTAGAAAAGTTAAAGAAATGGTCGAGAAACATCCTGAGAAATATTTCACAACAGACCAATTTTCAAATAAATACAACGGTGTTGCGCATTACAAAACTACTGGCGAAGAAATCTGGAAACAGGTAAATGGCAAAATTGATTATTTTGTATCAGCAATCGGCACATCAGGAACAATCATGGGTGTTGGTAAAGTTCTGAAAGAATATAATCCCAACATTAAGATAGTTTGTGCCGAACCAGTTCAAGGACACTATATTCAAGGTTTGAAGAATATGCAGGAAGCCATTATTCCAGCTATTTACGATTCTTCAAAAATAGATGAAATAATTATGGTTGAGACAGAAGCAGCCTTTGCCATGACTCGGGATATTGTAAAACACGAAGGCATTTTCTGTGGAATGAGCAGTGGTGCCGCCTTGTATGCTGCTATTGAACTGGCAAAAAGA
>CAZOHR010000226.1:0-4547 GCA_964579045.1 uncultured Bacteroidales bacterium
ATCCACTTACTATTATAGTATCAGGATATTTTGATGCTAAAGATTCTATAATCTGTGAACAAAAGTCAGTACCGTATTTTGTTGCGTTTCTGGTTCCTACTACGCTGATGATTTTTTGGTTATTAAAATTAGGATTACCTTTATAATATATTACCATTGGAGAATCGTCACATTCTCTTAGTCGAGCGGGGTAGTTTTCGTCGGTATAACTTACAAATTCAATTTCGTTGGCATAAATATATAGTAATTCTTCCTCTGCTCTTTGCAATGCGGAGTTAAAACTGTTATAAAGCTTTAATGAAATTTGTTCTCCTATACCTGAAATTCGTTGAAGTTCTGATAATGAGGATTTAAAAACCGATTCTGCGCTGCCAAAACGAGAGATTAGTTTCTTTGCATTAATATCTCCAACACCGGATATAAACGAAACTGCTAGGTTATATAATCCGTCATCAATCAAGTTACACCAGTATTAAAATATCAGAATTCAAGAAGTAAAGATTGCAAATTTGGGAATTATAATTGCCTATTTAAAAACGTATCTAACTGATAAAGCGCCTCTTTGCCAATAACCTACATAAGGTATTACATTAATAGAAGGTACAATGTCTAGACTTAAATTGATTGGAATTTCGTCAAATGTGTATTCAATTCCAATAACTCCATCTATTCCAATTACTGGACCAGATGAATAACTTGTAGCTGTCCATGGCCAATATGCAGAATTATAAAATCCAACATGTCCTCCTACTCCATAGAAAAAGGCAAGGTTATCTACTCCAAAAATATCGCCCTTATGAATTTCGTAAAGAGCAGTAAAATTTAAACCATGATAATGAGTACCAAGAATTAGATCGAAGGCAGAATTACCGCCAACAAACGCTTTAAATGTTATACCTTGAGACTCCCCACCTCTAAATCCGATTGAAGCATTGTAATCTTGAGCGGATAAAACCGTAGCCAATGAAATGAATGCTAGAACGATGATTATTTTTTTCATATCTCTTAATTTTTTAATTATTAAATATTGTTAATTGATAAATCCTGCTTTACTGCTTCGTACTCTTCTTTTGAAAGAGTAGAAAGGCTAACTGGATTAAATTTTGCAACACCCTGTGGCGTGCGTACAAATATGATTAAATCTTTGCGTAAACCACCAAGTGATTTCTTAATTTCTGCCTTTACAAAATCTCTTTTTGGTACTTCGATGGGGAAATTACCTGCCGACATAGGCTGCAAAGATGTATAGCGTATTATAATTTTTGGTCCATCGCTATTATAAAATATATAGGAGTATTTTTTTGCATAAGTAAAGGAAATGGACAAAACAAAAACAATAGTGAGAACAATTTCGAAGATATGTGATTCCGAAAACTTTAAAACTATACTGGCAACTAATATTCCTGCATATAGCAATGCACTAAGCATAATCCCGAACTTTATTCTTGCAGATATTTCTTTCGTATTTATAACCATACTATTTTTTATTTTATGGGTCAAAAATAATAAAAAAAATGTTTCGATTTCTTTTTATTTAACATGTTTTACGCCTCTTTGTTATTATGATTGCTCCATTATTTGTACAAAATGTGTGAATTTTTTTAAAATATTTTAAAAAAACATAGCGAAGTGTTAAAATAATGATTATTTTTACGTCTGATTTTCAGGATATTAACAGGTTATCAACATTTTTTCAAATAAAAATGCATTTTTTGTTATAAAATTATGATTATTAAATTTTTTTTGTATTTATTTGTAAATTATTAAAAAAGAAATTACTTTTGTACAAATTGACACAGTAAGCACGTATAAATTATGAACACAAAAAGACATTTAAGTTTAGTATTGCTGGGGATGATAATTGTTCTTCCGTTCTTTACAACTAGTTGCTTTAAGAAAGGAGAAGAGGATCCTTTTTTCTCGATGTACACCAGAAAGGCAAGAATTGTTGGGACATGGGAAATAGCAAGTCTTAATTCCGATATTAAAAGGACATATCAAAATGATATTGAGACTCAAACCATTACTATCGTTAATGGTTTATCTTGGGAACAAGAAATAAAGATCTTAGAATCAGATAGTGTTCGTTTACTTGAGGGTAATGTTATTACTGGTAGAAATACGGTAGTATTTGAAAAGAATGGTAGCTTTAAGGAAATTTGGGAGTACCAATATACAGTAGAAAAACCAATCGGTGATGATGCTGGGATATTATATACACAGTTTAGAATTTCTGAAGAAACCAGAGGAACTTGGAATTGGTTAAATAATATCGATGACTATAAAAACAAGGAAAGAATAGCTATTGTTATCGAAGACCACAAAACTACTACTCAGATTTTAACAAAGGAAGAAACTGAAGATAGTGAAGTTATTCCTACTTGGGATTTGGATACAACCAGAACTTCTACAAGTAAATATGATAATGGTGAGTTGAGTGTAATTTGGGAATTAGATATGCTAAAGAAAAAGTCTATTAAAACCAGAAAGAATATTGATAACTACAGAGTAGATATTGTTAATGGAATTGAAGCTGGTGGTGGTGCTTTTGTTGAAGTTGGCGTTGAAACTAGAACTCTAAACAGACTAGATTAAAATTACTAACTAGATATACAAAAAAGGGAGCTCAACAGTTCCCTTTTTTTATTTAACTAATCTATAATTTTTGTATTGTCCAAAGCTTATCCCAAGCTTTTCGAGAAAGTGCTTTAGTTTATCTTTACTTCTCATGCGATTGCATGACAAATCATAGTCAAATTTCCAATTAATGCGATTTATCCGGTTTTGCATTACTGCAGGATGGCTTTCATCAAACTTTTTAAGAACATCAATTGCTGAGTAATCAAATTCGTCCGACTTAGCAACATTTTTCTCAATCCATTGGTCGTCGTGCCACAACTTGTTAAAGTCTTCTTGTTTCTTCTGCATTGCTCGTGGATCTTTTACCCAGCCATAATGATATACGCAGGCATCAATTTGTTTAACTTTTAGCATGCAATTGTCATCTTTCCGAAATCCCTGAGCATCACGAAAAGAATAAATATTTTTATTATTTCTGATAATTCTTATCTCGTTCCTGTACCAGCGGAAACTCTCACCAACATAATCGTAAGAGCCATAAAAGTGAAGATACCTAAATAAAAGACCATCTAGCTTAGTATTGCCGAGATTTTCTTCCATCGATTTCCTGATTACTGGAAGATACTTCTCGTGAACTACTTCGTCTCCCTGAATATAAAAGCACCAGTCGTATTCTGAGCCTATTGCTTGAAATGCTTTGTTCGTTTCTTCTGCTAGAACTCTACCACCTTCGCGAAGACTGTCATCCCAAACAGTTTCAATGATTTTAATTTTATCAGGCTCTATGTTTTTTATCAATTCAAGTGTTGAATCGTCGGAAAACCCTACTGCCACAATAAAACCATCGCAAATTGGCAATATCGATTTGATGGCTTCCTCAACGGGATAGTCGTACTTTATTGCATTTCTGATAAATGTAAAACCACATACTTTCATAAGTGCAAATCTAATATTTTTTTTAATGCTTCTTTGTCGTAAAACAAGTCTTCGCGTTTGCAATTCGTAATTTTTTCAATATTGACATCTACAAAATCATTTTGCGACATACAAGTGAACCCGTATTTACCATTAAGATGTAATGCCAAATATTCTTGCTCTGGTTGCCCTGGAGTTGGAATCATTATTGCATTTTTGCTAGTTACAATCATGTCCATTACTGAGCTGTATCCGCTCCTGCAGATAATCTGACTTGCAGAATCAATCAATGATAAAAACTCTTCATCAGTGCAGTGATTTATGAAATCTACATTTCCTATTGCTTGTATCTGTACTTCCTCGTCTGGTAAGCCTCTGATTATTAGTGTCTTGAATGTAGAATCGCTAAATTTTGAAACTAATAATTGTTCAAAGACTTTTCGTGGTGGTTCGGGACCTGATACAATACAAACGACATCGTATTTTTTTTGAATTGGACTATTTGATTGGATAAGAGTAAATCTTGATAGTGGACCAATGTAATATACCGAAGAATTTGTATTGTTTTTTGATAGTCTGCCAGCAAGTGTGGTGTTTGAATCAAAGTCTGGAGACCAACAATAATTATATTGCTTAATTATTTTGTAGTTTATTCTGCTCATGGCTTGAGAGAACTTGTCTTCTTTGAGACTTCGAAAAATATTTATCTGATGTGTAATATAAATAGATTTTATCTTTCGGTTAAATACACCAGGGCGATTGTCCGAAATAATTGTGTCAATTTTATGTTTCCGAATTATTCTTGCAGTAATAACCCGTTCTCGTAAAATATTGATAAACATGAGAATGGCATGAATATAGAAATTGAAATTAAGCGCAGACTTTATTCCATATTGCATAGCAGGGGATGGAATATATTCGTACTTGAGTTGTGGGAATTTCATTTTCAGCAATTCGAGTGATGATCCATTTCCTGCAATTATCACATTTTTACCTGATTTTAAGCAAAAGTCGATGATAGGAATTATCCGGCTGGCATGTCCGAGACCCCA
>CAZOHR010000226.1:4647-6351 GCA_964579045.1 uncultured Bacteroidales bacterium
AAGAGTTTTAATTCTTGCATAATATCCAATCGGTTTGTTGATGCCAGCGAATCTGTACCCACAACTAATCTTTCTATGTTTGCATATACTAGCTTCTCGGATGGAAGTTTTTTATGTAGATATAAATTTGAGGAAGGGCATAAACATAAGTGAAAATTTCTTGGACTTGGAATTTTCTCAGAATCGGAAAGCGTATTATGCACCAGGATTATTGATGAAGAATTCTTAAACTCGAGTAATAAAGAATACAATTCTTCAATATTTGAAGCAAGAGGTTTATATTCTGGATTAATTTCCTGCATAAATGAATCAAGTGGACCATTAATGCCAGAGAAGAAATCGGCTTCTTCGTCAGATTCGAGGAAATGCAAACTTGTGAGCTTGCTTTCACTAGACTTAGCCGTATATTTCAATAAATCTTGTGAAATTGAATATAGTGCATGAGGAACTATCGAATTTGCTAATCTATTATTAGAAAATTCAGCAGAAAGCTCTTCGGCAAATGATATTTTCTTCTTGGAATCAGCATTCTTTATCCCACTTAACTCAATAAAACTATGATAGAAGATTCTTGAATTAGTCTTTACTTTAACTGTTTTATCGGTATTTACAATGTCTGCGACAAGATTAACACCTCTTTCAAACATTAAAACATCAGCAGTCCTAAGTTTGTTTTCATCATTTTGATGATTTCGCTTTGCAATTATTGATCTTATAAAGTACGTTAAGCCTTTGCCTTCTTCGTCCGATTTTACAAAATCTGAAAGTTCGAGGTGACAATGTGCATTTACAAATCCAGGACTAATAATTCCATTATAAAAAATCATAAAAGGTCTTTCTGTTAGACCTTCGTTTTCCTTTCCAATATAGCATATTTTCCCCGAATTATCAACGGAGATATAGGAGTTCTTTATTAGTTCCTCACCTGTAAAAATATAATTTGCAGCATAATGGCGCATACGTGCTAGTATATTTTCCCTTTTTCGAGATTGTAACGATTTATAACTCTATCGTAGATATTATTCAAAGAGTCGATATGATTGTGGACATAATATAGTAGAGTTTGTTCAAATTGCTCTCTTGTATATTTATGTTTTGTGAAGATACTTGCGTAGATTAACGAGTCCACAAGAACATTGTCTTTCTTTTTCATAATCTTAGATGTAATTATTGCATCAGCTAGATGTACATCATAAATTATTAATTCCAGAGAATCGGGAGGGATTATATTTTCGCCCTTTGGAGTATCATACTTTGGCTCCCGCATACACGATATTAGCAAAAGGAATAATCCAGTTAGAATTAGAATTATTGTGATTTTAGTTTTGATCATTTTTGATATATGATGTTAATTGTTTTTCTGTTCTATTGTTCTTTTGTTCTATTGTTCTTCTGTTCTATTGTTTCCGCCGCGGCGGATTCTGTTGTTCTAATGTTTATCCACTACGTGGAATTTTAGCATCCCGTACAAATTTCTCTATTGATATTTATGTCCTACGGACAAAATAAAATAGAGAAATTTGTTATTGTAAATAATTATTGTTCTATTGTTCTATTGTTCTATTGTTCTATTGCGATGCGGTGAGCTTTTCGCCGAACCGTTCTATTGTTCTATTGTTCTATTAACTTCGTTGAGCTCGCAAGCTCGGTTGTTCTATTGTTCTATTGTTCTATTGTTCTATTGTTCTATTGTTCTATTGTTCT
>CAZOHR010000227.1:0-6328 GCA_964579045.1 uncultured Bacteroidales bacterium
TCATTCATTCATTCATTCATTCATTCATTCATTCATTCATTCATTCATTCATTCCCACCTATCATTTTTCAGTTTTAAACCTATTGCTTGTCATAACCATTTATAAAACTATATCATTTTTCTTATGTTTATTTGCATATAACTAAACTAAACTAAAATGAATACAATATTTTTGATAATTGGAGTCGCATTTATTCTGTTTGTAATCTATGCAGCTTTTGTAATGCGTAAAATGAAAAATACTCCTGCAGGGTCAGATAGTGAAAAAATCAAAATCCTTGACGATAAGAATTTCGCTTCACAAATAAAGTCAGGAGTTACTCTGGTTGACTTTTGGGCTCCATGGTGTATGCCTTGTAAAATGATGATTCCAGTTTTGAACGAATTGGCCGAGAATACTGAACATACTGCAACCATAGCAAAACTAAATGTTGACGAAAATCAGCAGACAGCAGCAAAATATGGTGTAAGAAGTATTCCAACTTCAATAATCTTCAAAAACGGAAAAGAAGTTGACCGAATTGTTGGTGTAAAACCAATAGATTATTTAATAAAGCACATTAAATCAGCCTGACTATAGTGCAGTGATTCAAATCATCTAATGAATAGTTGTGATTGGCTTGGAGCTAAACAAAATCATTTTTAAATCACTGTCACTTATTTAGGTTTGATTATTAGGCTTAAATATTTTATGCTATAAGATATTTACATGAGTAAATAAAATTGAGAAGTTGCATATTAGTTTGTGACAAAAGAAAAATCTAGAAAACATTTGCTTTTTTGAACATTTATACAAAAAATTTGTTGTATTATTGTTTTACTTCTTTAAACACAAATTTAAAGGGCTCTAATTTGTGCTTTAAGAGAACCAGAGAAAGAATTTTCAGAACCCAACATGATTTTAACTTGAAATTTATGAAAAAGATTATTTTAATTGCTGTTTCAGCATTTTTGTCCATGAGTGCAGTTTTTGCGCAGAACTGTCAAATAATTGACATTCCAGATCCAATGTTTATGGATGTTAATAATGATGGGATAGACGGTGATATGCTTAATGCCGTGTTTGTTTCTGAGAATGATGGAAACGATTTAAATTCTGGAACATCTACTTCCCCTGTTGCAACAATTGCTAAGGGAATTCAAATTGCAGAAGCGGAAGGGAAAAATGTTTATGTAGCAACAGGAACCTACAATTTGGTCTCAACATTGGTTTTAGCTTCAGGAGTGAGTGTCTTTGGACAGTATAGCGGTCTTCCTGATTGGGATAGATCTGCAGCATTCACTACAATTATAAGTGGACCAAAAACTGCAATTATTGCTCAGAATATAAATGTTGAAACTAGAATAGAAGGTTTCGAAATACATTCTGCTGATGCTTTGGTTTCTGGCGAAAGTAGTGTAGGCGTAAGAATAATCAACTGTAGCGAAAATGTTATTGTGAGGTTTAATACTATAATTTCAGGAAAAGGAGCAAACGGAGCAAATGGTTTGCAAGGAGCCCCTGGAAATCCTGGTTCTCCCGGAGTCTCTGGTGGTAATGGAAGTTGTGACGGCCCAGATTCAGGCCCAGGTGGTGACTCAGGAAACTCTGTGTGTGCTGCTCAAGGTGGATCGGGTGGTGACGGCGGTGTTGCTGGTGATAATAATGGAGATGCTGGTAATGATAGCCCAGGTGGTGCATTTGGCGGAGCAGGTGGAGCTTTTGGTGAGTTTGCCACAGATGGACAGCCCGGACAAGATGGTGTAGCTGGATCGAATGGAATAAATGGTACCACTAACCCTCAAAGTGTTACCTTAAGTGCATCTGGTGATTTTTTGACTGTTAATGGAAATAACGGAACTGCTGGCAGTAACGGAACTGGCGGCGGCGGCGGTGGCGGCGGCGGAGCACAATTTTGTGCAACTTGTGTTAATGGTTCAGGTAATGGCGGCGGTGGCGGCGGAGCAGGCGGCTGCGGTGCTTTAGGAGGAAACGGTGGAATAGGTGGTGGCGGCTCATTTGCTATTGTAATAAAAAACTCTAATTCTATTATTGATCGAAATATACTTGATACTGATAATGGTGGTAATGGTGGTAATGGTGGAGCTGGAAGCCCCGGAGGTAATGGCGGCTCTGGAGGTCCAGGTGCAGCTTTTTGCACTGACGAAATTGGTGCTGGTGGAGCTGGAGGAAATGGTGGTAAAGGTGGCGACGGTTGGGCTGGAGCTGGAGGAAATGGCGGTCCGTCAATTGCTGTTGTGATTCAGGGAACTTTGGACGTTCAGATTGGTGACAACCAGTTTGTGATCGCTAATGGCGGTTCCTCTGGCTTGGGTGCATCTAACCCAAATGGTGGAATGAGTTCGCCAACTGGTCTCGCTGGATTATTTGATGAAATAACAGGTACATACTCACCACTATCAATTATAAATCCCACAATTTGTATTACTGATGCAGAAGTAGTCGAACCAACTGGAAATCCGGTAATGATGGATTTCTATGTGGCTCTTTCTTCTCCAGCAATGCAGACAATTAATGTTGACTATTCAACCGAACAGGCTACAGCTTTGGACAATATAGATTTCGTTCCTGTTTCTGGAACATTGACTTTTTTACAAGATGAAACAGTGAAAAATATACAAGTAGAAGTTCTATCAGACCATGTTCCAAGTGTAGATAAGTACTTTTATCTTAATCTTTCAAATCCAGTCAATGCAACAATTAGCTTCTCAACTGGAACTGGTAATATCCTTGATAACGGTATGACAGAGATATCTAGTTTGGATTATCTTGGCAACGTTCAGATTTTTCCTAATCCAGTAACTAGTTTGTTGAATATCTCATCAGATGTCACACAATACGAAATTAAGGTTTATGATGTTTTTGGAAAACAGTTATTCGAGGGAAATAACGTCAAAACAATTGATGTTTCAGGTTTTGCTTCTGGCGTTTATTACATTAACATGAAAGCAGAAGAAACTACATCAAATTTGAGATTTGTGAAATCTGAATAAAACAATAACATAGAATTGACGACTTTTACTAACTATAGAAAGAAAAAACTTTCTTTCTATAGTTATAAAAACACTCAAGATTTAGTATCCGATTTAAGTGGAAAGCTTAAAACAGATACTAAATTTTTTTTATTTTGTTCACTTATCTTGTTTTTAGTGCATATCCTGTAATTTGTTTGAAAATTTATTTGCTTTTTCTGTCGAAAAAGAGTATCTTATATAAATTTAACATTTTCATTATGATAGACTCTGAAAGTATTAATGTTTTGAGAAGAAGTTTTCGATTTTCGCTTGACATCATGGACTTTTATGATGAATTAGTAGATCAGAAGAAAGCACCAATTGCAAAGAGAATTCTATATTCGTCATTGCATGGTTTATGCTGGTTACAAAGATCTATCGAAGCTGAGAAGCCTCAGGAAAGTAAAGAATATCTTGCTAATGCGATAATAAACTTTAAGAATGTAATTTATTGGCTAGAACAGTGCGAGAAATCGGGATATTTATTTAAAGAGAAGTTGCTGCGAAAAGCTATCGAAATATATTCTTACTGTACATCTAAAGCTCATTGATAATTCTTTTCAATTAAAAAATGTGGGAAGTTCCTAGTTATAGAAGTGCTATTTCAAATAGTCCACTGGGCTAAGTTGTTATCATTCATTTTCATACATGTATCTCGCATCAATCTCTATCATTTCATCAACCGAAATACCACGTTCTTTTGCTTTTTCTTCGATACTAGCAAGCCATTCTGGATCATTTTTTATCGCTTTAATGTATCTTAATACACCTTCTGGCAAGTCGTTTGAATTAGATGCATTAATTAACCTGTCGAAAAATCCAAAACCAAAGTTGTTTAAACCTCCGTCAGTTTGCAAAATAATCACATATTCGTATTTCAATATTTCCTGAAGATAATTCATTTCATTAACCTCTGCTTTTATATTCAAACTCCCATCATTGTAATATTTGCTATTGTAGTACCAGAAATCGGGGCTTTTAAACACATTGGCAGAAATACCACTAAAATACATGTTCCAATAAAAACTATCGCCAATAACTAAAACATTTGGACGGTATTTGTTCTCTTGGTTATAAGAATAAGTAGGGTATGCTAATTCATATGTATTAATTGGAAATATTAAATTTGCAAGATCAGCTAAATCATACTCAGGATTTCTTTGTTCTTTGCTTAATTCAATTTTGTCAACTTTTAAGTCTGGCAAATCTTTTCCTAAATCAAATTCGGTCTTTTTGATAATGCTATCAGCACAAAGATACATTCCGTAATATGACCAGTGAATACCACCTTTGGGGAATAGTGGATATTTAGTTTTGTCCTTCATGCTAATAAACCAAGAATTAAAATCAATATTGTTGACTTTATTCTTATCGCATTTAGCTTTTAATTGATTGTAATTAGTTTTTGGATTATCTCCATTTGTAAAAAATCTGTCGGGAATGTATTCCTTAAAGTAGCTTGCTTTGCCTGGTGCGAAAACAATCAACATTTTTATTCCATTCGATTCCAGTAAATCTTGAGCCTGCTTAGCAATAATTGTTAAAGTATCTGTTCTGCCATCGCCAACATAATCTGTTCCACATGTTGCAAAAATGTAGTTGTTTTCAAAAAGATAGTGACCTTTTCCTATGACAATCTTTTCAGCACTTGTTTTGGAGAATAGACTAAAATCAATCTGGTTTTTTAATCTAACGAATGAGTTATGTAGTCCAATGTTTTCGTTGAGGTATTTCTCCTGTTGTGATTGAAAAGAGCCATTAAACCACGTACTATCATTTAATACAGGTTTTTCGGTCGGGATAAAAACACCACTAAGAGGTCTCTCTTTTATTAGATTTAATGATTTTACCAATAATGGAATAAATAGTGCCGCTATAAAGACAACGAATATTATTTTTTTTATGTCTTTCATTAAATTTTTTTTGCAAATGTAAATTAAATTAAAAATATTCTAAGTCATAATTGGTAAAAATATGATGTTTCTATTGCGATTGTTAATATTTATTATTAATTTTACATTGAATTGAAAACTATGAAAACTACTTCCCTGATATTGAGTTTGTGCTGTACATTAATTTGTACAAGTCTCATTCATGCTCAGGATATTCATTTTAGTCAGTTTTTCGCTTCCCCACTTAATACAAACCCAGCGAATGCTGGCAATTTTGAAGGTGATTATAGAGTAGCAATCAATAATAAGAATCAGTGGAATACATTCACAAATGCATTTACCACCTTTGCTGGCTCATTCGATACTGGTTTTAGTAATCTTTTTATTGATGGCTCAAAAGCAGGAGTGGGCATTCAGTTAAATAATGATATGGCTGGTGACGGTAAGTTAGGGACATCTCAGTTTTATCTCAACACATCGTATTATTTTCCTTTAGATAAGAAGAAACAGTTTAATCTTGGTCTTGCTTTTTGTGGAGGTTATGTTTTTCATGGCATTAATTTCAATAATCTTACATTTGGGAACCAATATTCAGGCGAACAATTCGATCCAAATCTGCCCGCAGGAGAAGCTTGGGCGTACGATAAAATATCATACCCTGATTTCGGAGGTGGGTTTAATCTGATTTATAGTTACAATCCTAAACTACAAGTACAAGCAGGTTTTGCAGCAATGCACGTAAATCGCCCAGGAAAAAGCTTTTATGAAAATTCAGACGCTTATTTGCCAATAAAATATACCATCAATGCAACTGGCGAGTACAATATAAAAGATGATTTATGGGTAGAACCACAGTTTCTTGCTATGCTGCAACAAGATTATCGAGAATACAACCTTGGAGCATTGATGAGGTTCGATTATAATCCTGTTAGTTTGCAGTCAATTTATTTTGGAGCAATGGTTAGAACTCGCGATGCTGGGATTGTCGTCTTTGGACTGAAATATCATAATGTCAGAATGAGCCTCAACTATGACATCAACCTCTCAAAGTTATCGACAATAAGTAGGGGTAAAGGTGGTGTGGAATTTTCAATAATTTATATTTTCCTCAAACCACGACCATTTGAATCTCCATATTACCGCAAATGCCCTGACTTTATCTAATGAATAAAATAGCAACCTACATATTGTTTTTATTCCTAATGAGTTTGCCTGTGCAGTTATTGTGTCAGGATAAGGAGATTTCGAATCTTATCGCTAGTGCAGATAAAGCATTTAAGGAGAAGAATTATTTCGGTGCAGCAAAACTATACGAGGAAGCCTTGCAGTATAATCAAAGAATGTACGACATTGTTTTAAATGCTGCTGATGCATACCGTCTAGATAATGACTATATAAAAGCTGCTGTACATTATCGATAT
>CAZOHR010000228.1:0-6312 GCA_964579045.1 uncultured Bacteroidales bacterium
CCTAAACTTCCCACTCAAATCCGTCTTTTTTATCTTTAACGATAATTCCAATTTTGGTTAATTCGTTACGGATAAAGTCTGATGTAGCATAATCTTTATTTGCTTTTGCAGTCATTCTTAAGTTAAGAACCATATCTACGACTTCCTTAAGTATTTCATTATTTCCCGATTCCTGATTTTCATTCATTAATCCTAAAATGTCGAAAAGGAATGTATGATATGTTTGTTTTAGTAAATCGAGATTTGGAGCATCAATGGTTTCGGTTCCAGCATCAACTGAATTTATTGTTTTTAAAGCATCGAATAAATTGGCTATAACAATTGGAGAATTTAAATCATCATTCATTGCATCGTAACAATTTTTCTTTAATTCTTCGGCATTGTAATTCCCAGTTGTAGATGACTTTATTTTATTTAGTGTTGCAACACCTTTCATTAATTTTGCTAATCCTTTTTCAGCAGCCTGTAATGCTTCATTTGAGAAATCGAGAGTGCTACGATAGTGCGCCTGAAGAATAAAGAATCGTATTGTCATTGGGCTGTATGCTTTTTCCAAAACTTTGTTCGACCCATTGAAAAGATCGTCGAGAGTTATAAAATTCCCCAACGACTTACCCATTTTCTGACCATTAATGGTGATCATATTATTGTGAACCCAGTAATTAATTGAATTTTCACCAACAGCAATTGTATTTTGAGCAATTTCGCATTCGTGATGAGGGAATAGTAAATCGAGTCCACCACCATGAATGTCAAATTTTTCGCCAAGATATTTATGACCCATAGCCGAACATTCCATGTGCCAGCCTGGGAATCCATCACTCCATGGTGAAGGCCATCTCATGATATGTTCTGGACTTGCTTGTTTCCAGAGTGCAAAGTCGAAGCTGTTTTTCTTTTCCGACTGACCATCAAGATCGCGGGTGTTGCTATATAAATCATCCAGAACACGACCTGAGAGTTTACCATAATTGTATTTCTCATTATATTTTTCCACATCAAAATATACCGAGCCATTACTGATATATGCATATCCTTGATCTAGAATTTTCTGTGTCATTGCTATTTGCTCGATAATATGACCAGAGGCACGTGGCTCAATGCTAGGCTTAAGAACATTAAGCTTGTCCATCTCACGATGATATCTGTCAGCAAAATATTGAACAACTTCCATTGGCTCTAACTGCTCGAGTCTGGCTTTTTTGCCAATCTTATCTTCGCCTTGGTCTGCATCGTTTTCAAGATGTCCAACATCAGTAATATTTCTAACATACCTTACTTTGAAGTTCAAATGGCGGAAATATCTGAAAAGCAAATCAAATGTTATTGCTGGTCTCGCATGTCCTAAATGAGCATCTCCATATACTGTAGGACCACACACATACATTCCCACAAAAGGATAATTAATAGGTATAAACTCCTCTTTCTTTCTACTGATCGAATTGTACAAAAACAATTTGCCTTCCATAACTGTTTATTCTAATATTATTGTTCAAAAATACTACACTTTACTGAGATATGGAAAGAATTTCGTAAAATTGTATTTTAAAATGTTTTTTAAGCTAAACTTGTAATTAAGATGATTTCGAAATATAAGATTATAAATCTGCTAATTATTGCAGCGTTTTTTGTTTTTGTCAGTTCTTGTCGTACAGTTGAGCCGATTGATGAAAGCACACAATATCGCCCAAAGTATATTTTTCTTTTTATTGGTGATGGCATGGGTCAGAATCATGTTGCTTTGACTCAGGCTGTTCAATCATCAACTCAAGGCGAGCTTGGTTTTGGCTCGGTATTTTTTACAAGATTCCCATTTTTTGCAGATTGTACTACTTGGTGTGCCAATAATCAGATTACCGATTCTGGTGCAGCTGGTTCTGCTATTGCATGTGGAGAAAAAGCCAAGTATGGTGTAATATCTTATTATCCTCAGTCTTCTCCCGGATCTGAACCTATTTCAATTGCAAAAACTGCTCATCTTAAAGGAATGAAAGTTGGAATTATTACCACTGTGAGCATAAATCATGCAACTCCAGCTGCTTTCTATGCAGTAAATCAAAGTCGTAATAATTATTATGATATAGGCCTACAATTGCCCGAATCTGAATTTGAATTCTTTGGCGGTGGTGGTTTTAATAGTCCAACTGGCACAAGTAATACGCAGCAAGATTTGTATCAAATAGCAACTCAAAGTGGTTATGTTATTACAAATGATTTAAGTAGTGTTTCTACTACCGATACTTCAGTTACTGGTGTTTATTTTGTTAATCCAGTTCTACTTTCTGGCGCCGAGATGCCTTATTGTATCGACCGAGAAGAATCGGGTGGTTATGCTCTAAAAGATATTGTAAAAGAAGCAATTGGGTATTTGGATAATGAAAAAGGATTTTTTATAATGGTTGAAGGTGGAAAAATAGATTGGGCTTCGCATGATAATGATGCAGGAACGATGGTACAGGAAGTAGTTGATTTTGATAATGCAATTATTGAAGCTTATAATTTTTATATGCTACACCCAGACGAAACATTAATAATTGTCACAGCAGACCACGAAACGGGCGGCGTTTCTTTAGGAAATTATAGTAATGATTATGATAGTAATTTTTCATTACTGGGAATGCAGAAGTCATCTGTTACACTCTTTTCCGAATTATTGAATACATATAAACAGTCAACAACAGATTACGATATCAACCATGTTTATGAAATGGCAGCTAGTTCATTTTATACTAATCCGATTATTTATACTCATGAGGATTCTACAAAAATATCAGAAGCATTTGATTTCTACTTCTTAGGACTAAAGAATTTTACAGAGAAAGAGCTTTATACTAAGTTTGGCTCTAGCAACGCTGTTGCAATTGCTTTTAGTAAGATACTGTCCGACAGAGCTGGTGTAGGTTTTACCACTTGGTCACATACCGCAGCAAAAGTTCCAGTTTATACAATAGGACGAAAAGGCCCATATTTTTCTGGA
Source organism: uncultured Bacteroidales bacterium (assembly GCA_964579045.1). Taxonomy (GTDB): domain Bacteria; phylum Bacteroidota; class Bacteroidia; order Bacteroidales; family ML635J-15; genus Bact-19. The sequence goes on from CAZOHR010000228.1 coordinate 2,978, forward strand.
AGTCTTGACAATACTGATTTCAATAGAAAAATTGTCGAAATAATGGGATGGTAAGGGGAGGTTTGAGTTGGTAGTAGTAGTTGGTAGTTGGTAGTTGGTAGTTGGTAGTTGGTAGGAGGGTTGTAGTAAGTTAAGATTCTGCTTTTTTCGTTTTTTATTCGTTTCCATATGCCAAATTAATCATTTTTTATTTGCCACAATTTTTTGAAAAGTCTCCGTGATTGCGCTAAACTTGAGATTTCTCCCTGAGATTATGCTAATTTCTCCGAGACCAAAAGCAGTTACCTAAAAAGCGGTAGCGATCCCACTAAACCCACTACCAACTACAAACTACTCACTCCAGACTATACAACATTTTCCTTTTCTATAACATAGTTTTTTTATTAGGTTATTTCATTGATAAATCTTACTTTTGAACGAACTAAATTTTTATTTTTATGCAAGATTTAAACTGGTCAAAACTTCCTTTTGGTTACGTTAAAACACATTACAATGTACGTTGCGTGTGGAAAGACGGTAAATGGGGAGAAATCGAAGTTAGCGATTCTGAGTATTTAAATATTCACATGGCTGCTACCGTTTTACATTACGGTCAAGAAGCATTTGAAGGAATGAAAGCTTACCGCGGAACTGATGGTCAAATACGATTATTTAGGTGGGACGAAAATGCAAAACGTTTGCAGAGATCTGCCGATGGAATCTTTATGGCTAAAGTTGACGATGATTTATTCTTCAATATGGTTAAAAAGGTTGTTGAACTTAATCAGGATTTTGTTCCGCCACATGGCACAGGAGCATCTTTATATATTCGTCCTTTCCTTTTTGGTTCGGGTCCAAAAGTGGGTGTTCAACCAGCAGATGAATATACGTTCGTCATTTTTGTTACTCCTGTAGGTCCTTACTTCAAAGAAGGGTTTAATCCTGTAAAAATTGCTGTTGTGCGCGATTCTGACCGTGCAGCTCCTCTTGGCACAGGTACTCTTAAAGTGGGTGGAAATTATGCAGCTAGTTTGTATGGCGTTCAAAAAGCACATCATGCTGGTTATGGCTCTCCAATGTATCTCGATGCAAAAGAAAAGAAATATATTGATGAGATTGGCGCGGCTAATTTCTTCGCTATCAAAAATAATACATACATCACACCAAAATCAACATCAATTTTACCTTCTATAACTAACAAGAGTCTTGAAGAACTTGCAGAATTCCTCGGTTACAATGTTGAGAGAAGACCTGTTGCTTTCGATGAATTAAGTTCTTTCGAAGAAGTTGGAGCATGCGGAACTGCAGCGGTTATTTCTCCTATTGGTGAAATAAAAGACCTTGATACTGGTGAAACATATTTATACTGTAAGGACGGCAAACCAGGACCTGTTTCAACTAAACTTTATAACACTTTAGTGGGAATTCAGTTTGGTGATATCGAAGATCCTTTCGATTGGGTGACAACTCTCGAATTCTAAAATATTAGGCTGCTTTTGCAGCCTTTTTTTTCTTCGTTTGTCGCATTGCAAGTTTCTTTTGTTCTGTATTCAATCAAATTATCGTTTTCATTTTTTAATTTGACTAAAACTTATATATTTGCGAAAATTCAATATTAAACTTAAAAATTAAATAAAATGGCAGTAGTAAAACCTTTCAGAGGATTGCGTCCACCACAAAAATTGGTAGAAAACGTATCATGTTTACCTTATGATGTAATGAACAGCGAAGAAGCTGCTCAAATGGCAGAAGGAAAGAAAGAATCTCTTTTGCATGTAACTCGTGCTGAAATTGATTTGCCTGCAGGTACTGATACTCATAGTGAAGTTGTTTACGAAAAAGCTGTTTCTAACTTTGTCAAAATGCAGTCGGAAGGCTGGCTAAACGAAGATGAAGAAGCAAAGTTCTACATTTATGCTCAAACAATGGACGGTCGTACTCAGTATGGTATTGTTGGATGTGCATGGTATCAGGATTATTTCAATGGCATTATTAAAAAACATGAGCTAACACGTCCCGATAAAGAAGAAGATCGCATGATTTTAACCCGCTACACAAATGCGAATATCGAACCTGTATTCTTCTCATACAAAGCCGTTCCTGAAATTGATGCAATTGTTGATCGTATCGTTAAAAACCAAGCTGCTGATTATGATTTTGTAGCAGAAGACGGTTTCGGACATCATTTCTGGACAATTAACGATGCCGCAATAAATAAAAAGATTGAAGAACTTTTTGATACCAATGTGCCATTTACTTATGTAGCCGATGGTCATCATAGAACTGCTGCAGCTAGCAGAATAGGAGTGGAGAAGGCTGAAAATAATCCAAATCACAAAGGTGATGAAGAATATTGCTATTTTATGGCAGTGCATTTCCCTGATAATCAGTTGAAAATCATTGATTATAACCGCCTTGTGAAAGATCTTAATGGTTTAACCAAAGAAAATTTCATGAACTTAGTAATCGAAAAGTTCTATATGCAAGATATGGGAACGGAAATCTACAAACCAGCTTCTTTGCACGAATTCAGCATGTATATCGATGGTCATTGGTACAAATTAAACGCTAAACCAGGCACATACAACGATAACGACCCACTCGAAATTCTTGACGTTAATGTTCTATCAAAACATGTCCTCGACGAAATTCTTGGTATAGCCGATTTAAGAACCAGCAAACGTATTGACTTTGTAGGTGGTATTCGTGGTCTAGGCGAATTACAGAAAAGAGTTGACAGTCGCGAAATGCAGGTTGCTTTTGCTCTTTATCCAGTGTCAATGGAACAGTTGATTAATATCGCTGATTCGGGCAATATTATGCCTCCAAAAACTACTTGGTTCGAACCTAAACTTAGATCGGGTTTGGTTATCCACAAAATCTAAAGTTGATTCTGTAACTATTTGGGTCTATGGTATAATTATGTAAGCGGTGGCTTCGAGACATTTTGTTGCTAGTGTAATGTGACAGAGTTTTTTGCCAACATAGCATTTTGCTATTCTATAAAAATGTCAAGCAACAAAACCCTCAGCCACCTTGTAGTAAACTTGGGACTCTGCCAGTTTTAGTAAAAATTCGTAGTCAGGAGTCAGTTGTCGGTGTGAGATTTGACAATTTGTGGTAAGTTCGACACTCTGCTCTTTTTTCTCCTAAGAAACGATAGCTGTATCCTAGTCAGCGAAAGCGACTAGACAAAACCCACCGACTACCGATTACAATTTTTACCGACTACCAACTACCACTACCAATTACCACTACCAACTACCACTACCATTAAAGAATTCTAGTTTTGACATAATATCTAAATATCTACTGTATTCATTAAATAAAAAGCCTGAACATTGAAATAATGCTCA
>CAZOHR010000229.1:0-6289 GCA_964579045.1 uncultured Bacteroidales bacterium
GCTGAATATTGTTGATTTTGACGTTCAGGCTGGAAACATCGGAACATGCAATAATGATAAACTTGAAATATATGACGGAGGTTCAACAGCATCTCCTATAATAGGAACATACTGCAATACTCAGGGAAACTTTCCGCCAAATACATTAATTTCATCTTCAGGAGCAATAACATTCAGGTTTGTTTCAGATTCTGTTGTGGGTGGACGCGGTTTTAAAATAGAGTGGAACTGTGGACAGAATAATTCAGCTCCAAACCCGAACTTCTTTGTGAAACCGTCAAGTTCTTGCGATGGCATGGTGGAATTTTATGATATTTCAACAAATAGTCCGGCTTCGTGGTACTGGGATTTTGGCGATGGCAACACTTCCGGACTTCAAAATCCTTCGCATACGTACATATCAAACGGCACATATACAGTTTCACTTTTAGTAGCAAATATTTATGGCAACAATACTATAATAAAATCAGATATTGTTTTTGTCAATCGTCCAACTATTACCGATGTTTTTCCACAAAGTATTTGCAAGGGTGATTCGGCAATTCTTAGAGCAAATGCAGAAGGAACTGTAAAATGGTACTCAGCAAATGCAGGCGGAAATCCATTGTATACTGGTGCTGAGTTCATTACTCCAAACCTTGATTCTACAAAAGTGTACTATGTAGAAGTTCAGAATAACGCAAATGGACTGGTTCAGCCAACCGATACAACTATTGGTTCAGGATTGTTTTATGCAGGCACAACAACTCATCACATGTTATTCGACTGTTATCAGAATTTAAAATTGCAATCGGTCAAGGTTTTTGCTAAAACTACTGCAAATAGACAGATACAATTACTTGACGCAGGCAATAATATTTTAAAAGATACAGTGATCAATATTCTTCAGGGAGAAAGCCGTGTGCAACTGAATTTTAATATTCAGGCAGGGTATAATTACAAGCTGGTTTGTGTCGGAGCTAATAATCTTTACCGTAACAGCACCGGCGCTATTTATCCATATAGAATTGATGGATACATTTCGATAAATGGCAATTCTTTCAATAATCCTAATTATTATTATTTCTTTTACAACTGGGAAATTGAAATGCCACTTTGTGTTAGTCCTCGTATTCCAATCAGTGCAATTGTTTACGATTCAGTTCCTTTTGCTCATTATAATTATGTTCAGAACGATAATGTCATTAGCTTTAGTAATAATTCGCAGCACGGCGCTTTCTACTATTGGGATTTTGACGATGGAACGTTTTCAAATCTGACTTCCCCAACGCATACGTTTACCAGCAATGGAACTTATCATGTTAAATTAAAAGCAACAAATCCCTGTGATTCAAGCGTTTTTACTAATACGATTGATGTTTATACAGTAGGTATTGAAAAGATAAATGCAGATATTTCAGCTTCTATATTTCCTAATCCGGTAAGCGGCGAGTTAAGCATTAAATTCAATTCTTCCGTTGATACTGATATTGAGATAATTATTTGTGATATTCTTGGGCAGGAGTTATGGAAAGAAGAGCTAAATGTTTCTGCCGGTTCTTACGTGAAAAAGATTGATATGCAAAAGTTTACTGCGGGGGTTTATTTCATAAAGGTGAGTTCTTCGGGTGGGCAGTTCGTAAAAAAGATTGTGAAGTATTAGCAAAATATTTCTCTTTGAACCTCTGTGAATTCTCTGTGGCCCTCCGTGTAAAAATATGATCACTACTGTTTTTATTTCACGGAGAAGTAGCACGGAGGTCTTTCGTCAAAAGTTAAGCTGGAAGGAGAAACACTGAGTTTTCTGTTCTCTTTGAATTGAAAATTTTAATATTTAACCAGTGGCGTTTTTTCGAAGGTTCTGTTGGTGAGATATATGCCGATAAGAATGATTGCTATCCATAAAAGATATATCACCTCAAACGGTTCCCCGTCAATTAATCCCCACATCAAAGCTACTGCCGGCATAAGATAAGTAACTGAAGCAGCGAAAATAATATTGGTATACTTAATAAGATTGTAATAAAGTATAAGTGCGATACCGGAACCTACTACTGCAAGGACGGCAATGTATAGAAGTCCGATATAGGCAGAACTGTTAGTTGACAGAATTGTAATGAAATTCGTCGCTGTAAAAAGATATATCAATGATGGCATTCCAACAAACGAAAAAGCAAATGAAGTAATTGTTAATGCTTCAACATCTTTAAGGTAGTATTTTATAACGTTCAAGTTGATTGCATAAAGTATAGTTGCTATAATTACAAGGATTGCGTACCTGAAGTTGAAGATGAATCCGTGTTCAATTACTGTAAGCAAACCAATAGTGCCAAAAAGACCGATAAATACACCTAAAATATTATACCATTTGGCTTTGAATTTAAAAAAGAAAAGGCCGATCAGTAAAGCGAACAAAGGTGTTAAAGAGTTCAGAACTCCTGTAATCGAGCTGTCGAGTCCTGTTTGAGCAATTGCAAAAAGATATGCAGGTATTCCATTTCCGATTATCCCAACAATCAGGAAACCTGGCAGCTGCTTCCTGGTTACTTTTGGAATACGTTTAATTACAAAAGGAAGTAGAAATAGAAAAGTAATCCCAAGTCTTAAAGCTCCTACCTGAACAGCACTGAAATATAGAAGCCCTTTTTTCATAATAATGAAAGAACTACCCCATATTAGAACAAGAGAAATTAGAAGGAGCCAGGAGACAGTAGTGTATTTGGTTTTATTTTTCATTTTGCTGAAAAAAAGAAAACATCCTTTCGGATGTTCTCTGTATTCATTTTTTAAATAATATTTATTTCTTTTTTGCAGGCTGATAACCTCTAGTTTTGGCCATATCTTCGAGGCGTTTCTGCCAACCTGATTTTTTAACTGTTTTCTTTTTGTTTTCCTGAATCCTTGCGTGAAGTTTATCTTCATTTACGAATTTTCTAAAGAGATACATTTGTGCAAATGTCAGAAGGTTAGCTAAAAGGTAATAATAACTTAAACCTGCAGCAAAATTATTAAAGAATCCAAGGAACATTACCGGCATCAGGTACATCATCACTTTCATGCCCGGCATCTGATTAGTAGAACCCATCATCTGATTATTCTGCCTTGTGTATATAATCGTAGAAATGGTCATCAGTAAGGTGAACAAACTGATATGGTTTCCATAAAATGTACTCAATAATGGAATTTGCTCGGTCCACGAATAAATTGAATCATAGGTTGACAAGTCAGTTGCCCACAAGAATGATTGTTGTCTCAACTCTATTGAAGCAGGGAAGAAACGGTAAAGTGCAATTAATATTGGCATTTGCAGCAACAGAGGAATACAACCGGCCATCGGATTTACACCTGCCTTTTTGTATAATGCCATTGTTGCCTGTTGTTTTTTCATGGCATCTTCCTTCTTCGGAAACTTTTGTGTTATCTCATCAATTTCCGGTTTCAGTATCCTCATTTTTGCCGACGACATATAGGTTTTATATGCGATAGGAAGAAGGATGATCTTTAAAATTATTGTGAGAAGCAAGATGATGATTCCATAATTGATACCGAAACTGTCGAGGAAGTTAAACACAGGAATAACGGCAAACCTGTTTATCCACTGAAGAAGGAAAAATCCCCATCCAAGCGGTATCTGTCTTTCCAAATCAAGTTTGTAGTCTCTTAATGTGTTGTATTGGTTTGGTCCGTTATACATTAACATTGAATAACTCTGTTTGTTGGATGAGTTATATGGAAGTGCAAGCGAAGCAAAAAGTTTTTTAAGATATGCTGAAGAGTCGGTACCCTGAATTGATTTTATTTTAGCTTCAGAGAATGATGAATTGGCAATAATTGTTGAAGAGAAGAACTGTTGAGTAAAAGAAACCCATTTTACCTGTGCGTTAAATGATTTCTCGTCATCTTTTGTTTCAGAAAGGTAATCAACGTCATCATCTTTTGGTTTGAAATATACTGTAGTGGTCATCATTTCGTTCTTTCTGCTTTTTTCAAGCTGCTGAGCGTCGAGATTCCATTCAAGGCTGATGTTATTTGTGTTTGCGGCTATAACATCATTCATGTTTATCATGTTGATGGTGAAGTCCATCATATAGTTACCGCCTTTTAAAAGATATGCAAACTCAATATACTTCGATTTGTTAAGTGTAGAATCTGCATTATTAGGATAAAGACGCATACTGAATGCTAAACTGCCGTCTTTTCCTATTGACATTGAATCTTTACCGTTAAACTTCTGATCTGTCCAGTTAGGGTAAAATATTAAAGTGTTTGTTTTTATATTTCTGTTATTGGCAAAAAATATCAGACTGACATTGGAAGTGTCATTATTTAACACAATGAGTGGCTTTTTATCCCAGGTTTTATATTTTTTAAGCTCAATATATGAAATTCCACCACCTATCGATGAAATTTTGAGTTTAACAAGGTCGTTTTCAATAACGTATTTTTTTGCAGCGCCATTAGATGACATCGAAAATACTCCTGCATTGTCTTTGTTTTCCTGTTTGGCAGTGGAATCAGTGCTTTTTACAACAGCGGTATTATTAGCAATAGAATCCTTTATTAAGCTATCCTTTATTTTAGGGTTAGCCTGACGAGCTGAATCTTCCTTGTATTTTTTTGCCTGAAGAGCATAAGTGGAGTCATTATACCTTTTGATTTTTTCTTTTTGTTCTTTCGAAGGTTCATTTAAAATAGTGAATCCGATAAATATTACAATTATTAATACTACTCCGATAATTGTGTTGATTGTATTTTTACTCATACTAGTAAGTCTATAAAAATTTAAGTTTGCAAAGATAATTTAAAAACTGGTAACAGAGAAAATAATTTTGGACCATTATTTATTGTGAAAATTTTCGTAAGTTTGCTTAAAAATAGCATTATGAGAACATTTCTGGTAAGCATAATTATAGTTATAACTTCTTTTCTGCTTTTTTCTTGCGGGAATAATAACAAGAAGAAAATTGAAACTGTTGAAAACAACAAACCAAAGCTCGACTTGTCGAAAGTCCCACAATTTAATGAGGATTCTGCTTTTACTTATGTGAAAAAACAAACAGATTTTGGTCCAAGGGTTTCAAATTCTCTGGCCAATACTAAATGTGCAAAATATCTTGTTGCTGAACTTAAAAGGTTTTCGGATGATGTTATTTTACAGGAAGCAAAAGTTAGAGCTTACGATGGAACTGTACTAAACTGCAAAAATATTATAGCTGTCTTTAACCCAAAATCAACTTTTCGAATCATGCTTTGTTCGCATTGGGATTCCAGACCTTATGCCGACTGGGATGAGGACAAGGCAAATCACAGAAAACCAATTGACGGAGCTAATGATGGTGCAAGTGGGGTAGGAGTTCTGATGGAAATTGCCCGACAGATAAAGGCTAAGAGTCCGCAAGTGGGAATTGATATTGTGTTTTTCGATGCAGAAGATTACGGTCCGCCACAGGATGACAGAAAAGATTATAGTGAAGAAAGCTGGGGGCTTGGTGCTCAATACTGGTCGAAAAACCCTCACAAAGCTGGTTATAAAGCTAATTACGGAATACTGCTCGATATGGTCGGAGTTCCAAATGCTACTTTTAAAAAGGAAGGTTTTTCTATGCAATATGCCTCAGATATTGTAAGCAAGGTATGGAATGTTGCGTCTCAGCTTGGCTATACAAATGTCTTCCTCGATAGAGAATCCAATCCTATAACTGATGATCATTATTTTGTAAATAAATATGCCAACCTTCCTACCATAAATATTATTCACAGCGATGATAATACCTCAACAGGTTTTTATAAATACTGGCATACAACAAAAGATAATATTGAGAATGTGGATAAAAATTCACTTAAAATAGTTGGGCAAACATTGCTAACTCTAATCTATACCGAAAAATAACTCCTGGCTGAGATTTTAGAAGGTTACATGCGAAGTAATTAATATAACAATTAATTGTGTTGATATTATTAAGGTAGGACAGCTATTTTAATAAAAGCTAGTGCATTTTACTATTAAGCTTCGTGGCGGTAATTGTTGTAATTACCTAAAATTTGTTCAATGTGATAAACCTCATTGCAGTCTTCAAATGAAAATCCGTTTCCAAACAAGAACCACTTTTTGCGCTGCTCGGTTTTTAACTTTTTAATACTTGGAAATTGATTAATAGATGCAACAACAGTTCTCCCATCTTGTAATTCTATTTGTATTTTAGAGCCAGCAAAGCTAATTTTTTTAATATGAGGGATCACATTCCAGTAACCTTCAATTTTTAATGGTTTTTCCATTCACCTTGACGGAATCTGTGGGATTCACCTGTGT
>CAZOHR010000230.1:0-6265 GCA_964579045.1 uncultured Bacteroidales bacterium
AGGAAATACAATTCAATCTTGAAGAGAGTAACTGTTCATAAAGAAATCAAATAAATATTTAAGTCATGGCAAAGAAAGTAGTTGCTACTCTTAAAAAAGAGGGCGGACAAAATATGGCAAAATGCATTAAAATGATAAAAAACCCTGAGACTGGTGCTTATCAGTTTAAAGAGTCTATCATTGATAAAGAACTTGCTAAAGAATTTTTTAGTAAAAAGTAATTAGACAAATGTAAATATTGCAGCATCTTTCCTTATTGGAGAGGTGCTTTTTTTGTTTTTCAGAATTATAAAACTATCTTTGCAAAAAAGTTGCATTATGGCCTTCTTCGGACTATTCGGTAAAGAAAAAAAAGAAAAATTGGATCAGGGGTTGGAAAAGACCCGTACAAGTGTATTTGACAAGCTTAGCCGTGTAATTTTTAGCAAATCAAAGGTTGATTCAGATGTTTTAGACGAATTAGAAGAAATATTACTCACTTCTGATGTTGGAGTTGCTACAACAATGAGAATTATTGAGCGTATCGAACGTAGAGTAAAAAGCGAAAAATATGTTGGCACTGAAGAACTTGACGAGCTATTACGTGACACAATTGCATCGCTGTTGGAGGAAAATCATAATGATGCACTAAACGATGAAGCTGTGTTTGAGAAACACAAACCGTATGTAATAATGGTTGTAGGTGTAAACGGTGTTGGCAAAACTACTACCATCGGCAAACTTGCAAATAAATTCAAAAAAGCTGGCAAATCGGTTTACATTGGTGCTGCCGACACTTTTCGTGCAGCTGCCATCGACCAACTACAAATATGGGCCGATAGAGTTGGAGTTCCAATGATACGACAAAACATGGGATCTGATCCTGCGTCTGTGGCATACGACACTGTAAATTCTGCAAAAATTGCTGGTGCTGATGTAGTAATAATTGACACTGCTGGTCGTTTACATAATAAGGTTAACCTTATGAACGAGCTCTCAAAGATTAAGAGAGTAATGCAAAAAGTTATTCCAGATGCACCTCATGAAGTTTTACTTGTACTAGATGGCTCTACAGGTCAGAATGCTTACGAACAAGCTAAACATTTCACCCTTGCTACCGAAGTCACCGCACTTGCTGTAACAAAACTCGATGGCACAGCTAAAGGAGGTGTTGTAATCGGAGTTTCCGATCAATTTAAAATCCCAGTAAAATACATTGGAATCGGGGAAGCCATCGACGACCTTCAGGTTTTTGACAAAAGAGAGTTTGTAGATTCGTTGTTTAAGAAATGAAATGACTTTATTAAATTGATTTATATCTTGTTGATTTAGCAAAATTTTAACTAAATTTGTCCAAAACACATATAAATGACCGAAGAAAACCCAAATATTGATGCTCAAAAAATAATTAATCATTGGATTGAGACATCTGATTCTGATTTTCAAGCAATGCAAACGCTTTACCAATCTAAGAAATATAATTGGGCACTATTCTTAGGACATATTACCATTGAGAAATTGCTAAAAGCGCTTTATGTTAAAAGATTCGAAAGACATGCTCCATTTACGCATAATCTATACAGACTTGCCGAATTAACAGAAATAGATTTACCCACTGAGTATGCTGATTGGTTGGACGAAATAACATCTTTTAACATGAATGCAAGATATGATGATTATAAAAGAGAATTTTACAATCTAAGTACTTTTGAATATACTACCAAATGGATGGAACGAATTAAAACTCTAAGACAATGGATAAACGAGATGCTATAAGTATTGCAAATAAATATGCCGACGTTTTAACCTTAAATTACGATTTTGTAAAAGTAATATTGTTCGGATCATACTCTAAAGGGAATTTCAATGAAGACAGTGACATTGATATAGCTATCGTTTTCAAAGATTTTAATAATGTAATTGAAATGCAGGTAGAATTAATGAAGCTTCGAAGATCAGTTGATAGTCGCATTGAGCCTCACCCTTTTAGAGAATCTGACTTTAACATTTCTAACCCTATTGTCTGTGAAATTCTAAAATATGGAACAGAAATACGTAAAAATGTTGCTTGATTCTTTTAAAGATTTGACATTTTAAACACTGATGATTCTAACAATATTTTTAAATAGAAAGCAGTATTCATAAAGACGGTTGCAACTGCACTAATCTTAGATTGATTACTGATTGCTAATCCCGACTAAAATCACCAAACTGGAATATAAATCTCTGTAAGATAGTCCTCTGGTTTTGTTGTAGCTGAATATTTAAGATATTTCTCAACTGTTGGCAAATCCCGCAATTTATAATCCGACACTAAAATAAACTCACGATAGATATAATTATAGACATCCCACAAATAATCATATGAGCCTTTATAGCGAAAAACCAAAAACTTGCCTCCTTCAATAATTTTAGATTTCACTACCCCATCCTCCTTGAATTTACTGGTTGTTGCAACACATAAATCAGAGGAACATAACTCACAATCCAAAACATCAGGATTGTCATAATAAATTGCAAAAAGATCTGGCTTCCAACCCATAAGTTTGTTGGCCATAGCAAATGCAATCAGCTCGTCCCATCCTTTATATGCAGCATCAGAACCATATTTACCGACAACATTAACATAACATACACGCTTTTCTTGTAAATTTATAATTTTGCATTTAATATCGGCAATGATTTTTCTTTCAGAACCAATTCTGTAGTCAATATGCGAATTTACAACGAGTGATTTGTCATTTCTATACTCTAATGGTGAAAGACCAAACTCCTTATTAAAAGCTTTTGAAAAAGAAGATAAATCGGCAAAGCCAATATTTTCGGCAATATCAGTTATTGGGGATTCGGAATATCTGAGTAACTTTAAAGCGGTATCTAACCTAATCCGGTTTATATAAACTCCTGGAGATTCATTCAGTGCAGCTTTCATTATTCTATGGAAATGAAAAAAAGAAATTCCAAAACGATCAGCTAGAACCTTGATATTAAGATCTGCGCCTATATTATTATTAATGTAGTGAAGAACCTCCTCTGACTTTTGTTTATAATATCCGCTGGTTGTCTCTTTGATCATTCCTTAATAGCTTTGTATCGTCTTCCCCAAAATTTGAATTTTGTAAGCGAGGTATAGACAATTATTCTCTCAAAAAACTTAAACCTCAATAAAAAATGTATAAATAAATACCACAAGGCAAATATACTAAGGAAAATCAACGATTCAAAAACCATCTCAACTATTTTGTATTCGGTTACAATAAGTTCCAATCCCGATATTTGATAAAATAAAGGCAGCAAAAGTGCATAATATGCTATTAGAATGACAGCCATAAAGCCATGTCCAGTTTCAATTGCCTTTTTGGGGCAATTACCCATACACCTCATGCAACTTTCGCATTTAAAAGTCCAGAATGGTCTGTTATCAATTGTTTTAATTGCTTTAACAGGGCATGATTTAACACATAAGCCACAATTATCACAATCGGCCGAAGCAAAATAAGATTTTGAAATCACAAAGCGCCCAATGAAATAATATAGTATGGCTATTGGGATCATCAGCACATCGTAAAATTCCAACAATGCCATAAAATTTGTCTTGCCATTGAGAATACTTTGGCCAAATCTTAGCACTCTTTCTTTTTCATTCAAATGGATTTTTTCGATTGTAGGTTTATTTAATCCAGGATGAACAGATATCCAATTTGATGGTAGATTAACTGGGAAAAATGACTTTATCTTAAATCCTTTCAAGGCAAGAATCAGAGAAGAAAAGTAAAATATTGCCCCAGATAAACCTGGAGTAACCCAATTACCAATTAACATACCTGCTCTGGTATTCATAAGCACCACTTTGTTTTTTCCTCGTGGAAATCTAGAAATAAAATGAAGCATTACAGGAGGATAATTAAATCCATGAACAGGCGAAACAAATACAACCAAAGCTTCGGGATCTGGTTTCTCGATATTTAGCCGATCTGTTTGAGCAATGTTAATTAGGCTATATTCAGCATGAATTTCGGCAGCTAGTTTCGTTAGCCACAGCGCAACATTTTTGGAGTTTCCTGTACCCGAGAAGTAATAGATTGCCAATTTACGATATTGCATAATAAATCAATTAGTTATTGCAAATCTAAATGATTCAGAATAATAATCACTTTTCCAAAATTGCTAAATTTATCATTAATCGATAAAATAGCTCTAAAGTCTGTAAATCTTCATTACGCGAAGCACTTTCCGGCTTTAGCCCACTGACGCGAAGCAAATGACGCGAAGCAAATTACGGCGCAGCCTCATGACGCGAAGCATCTTCCGGCTTTAGCCTCCTGACGCGAAGCAAATGACGTTCGCCGCGGCGAACAAATGACGCGAAGCATCTTCCTAAACCCTACTCAACTTAATCATATTAGTTCTGTCCTTAGCAGTAATTGGTGTACTGGCAACATGAATAACCAAATCGCCTTTCTGCACAAGTCCTTTCTCCAGTAGATATTCGATAGAATATTCTATAGCCTTATCAATTGAGTCGAAAAGAGGAAACGGATAAGCACTTACACCCCAAAGTAAAGGTAAACGACGAAGTAATTTTTTATTTGCAGTAAACACAAAGATATCAGCTTTTGGCCTGTGACTCGACAATCTAATTGCAGTATTACCCGAAAAAGTAAATGGGATTATTGCTTTTGCATTTGTCTGCTGAGCCATAATGCAAGCATTATAACAAAGAGAGTCTGGTAAAAAATTATTACTAAACTCATCTGGTATGTGATTTCGATAATATATATCTCTATTTGCCTCCGTAAAATCAATTATAGACTGCATGGCTTCGATAGTTTCAACAGGGTAACAACCTACCGATGTTTCACCGCTTAGCATTAGCGCATCAGCTCCATCTAAAACTGAGTTTGCTACATCGTTGGCTTCCGCTCGTGTAGGTCTAAAATTTCCAATCATACTTTCGAGCATCTGGGTAGCGATAATCACCGGCTTTGACATATCTCGACATTTATCCACAATCAATTTCTGGATTACCGGCACCTTGTCGAAGTTCATCTCAACTCCCAAATCTCCACGGGCGACCATAATCCCATCGGCTAGTTTAATAATTGCATCAAGGTTATTTACTGCTTCTGGCTTTTCAATTTTAGCAATAATATTGATTTCCTTATTAAATCCAGAAATATATGCACGAAGTGATGTAATGTCCTCTGGTTCTCTAACAAATGAAAGAGCCACCCAATCAACATCATTATTTAACGCAAAAAGTAAATCTTCTTTGTCTTTTTCGGTAACACATGGCAAACTAGTTTTTGTATCAGGTAGATTTACTCCCTTACGTGAATACAATGGTCCACCATGAATTACTTTAGCTGTCACAAGTGATTTCTTATCAGATTTCACAGCTTCAAGCTTTATCTTTCCATCATCAATCAAAATAACATCACCAGCCTTTACATCTATTGCAAAATCTGCATAACTCATATAATAGGTATCTGCTTTTGCAACATTTTTATCTGTGCAGAATGTTATCACATCGCCATCATTCAACTGTTTTGGTTCATTCTCCACAACGCCAATACGCAATTTTGGGCCTTGCAAATCAACCATTATTGCAATATTAACATTAAGTTCTTTCTCCAGTTCACGAATTGTCTTAATAATAGGAATTTTATCTTCGTGCGAGCCATGCGAAAAATTTAACCTAAACACATCTAGGCCCGCCATAATCATCTTCCGCAGTACTTCTTTATCATTGGTAGCAGGCCCGAGTGTAGCAATTATTTTTGTCTTTGATCCAATATTCATAGGTATTCTTTTAATTAATACAAACTTAGCTTTTTTATTTTGTAAAATCAAATTTACAATACTATTTTATTGTTAACACTAAGTTTCTTAATTTATCTATCTGTCAATCATGTAGTTCAAAAAACTTAGTATTAATTTATTCTCATCATCTTAATAATAGGTTACACTTATCTCTAATCTAAAAAATAATACTTGTATAATCTAATTCAAAAATTTATACAAATAATTGAATGCTTGTATAATATTGGCAATTTGAAAACTCCATTTACCTTTTATTTAAGTCTTAATCGTAATTTTACCACGATAAATAAAATATTGTTATGAGATATCTAATTTTTACAATTGCCCTAAGTTTTTTATTTCTGTTTTCAAATGCACAGTATGTTTCAAGAGAAGATGCCTTAAAAACGGGTACTAACTTTTTCAACAGTCATGCAGCAGCATTTAATATTATTAAATCCACCGAGTTAATTGAAGAAGAGAG
>CAZOHR010000231.1:0-3543 GCA_964579045.1 uncultured Bacteroidales bacterium
TCAATTGTTGGAGCAGGATAAACTTCAATATTTACTTCATCGGTCGCCACACAAATCCCATTGGTAACTGTAACAGAATAGATACCGCCAATTGATACTTGTAAATCAGTGTCTGTTGAATTGTCAGACCATAAAACACTATAACCAGGTAAAGCATCTGAGTTCAAAACTATTGGCAAGTTATAATCACACATAATTTGGTCAGCACCAAGATTTAAAGCTGGAATTTGATCTGCAGAAATTGTTATCTGATCGCTGGCAGTACAAGCGTTAACATCCGAAACTGTAACAGAAAAAGTTCCAGCAGCATTTGCATTAAAATATCTGTCAGTCGAAGCATCGCTCCACAAGAAAGAATCCATACCAGCACCGCCATCAAGTGTTATTGGAAAAGAAGTTTCGCAAACATCTATATCAGATCCCAAGTCAATTGAAGGTGCAGGATTATCTTTTATTAACACCGATGCATTTGATTCGCATAATCCGTTTGTTATAGTAACTGAATACAATCCGGCTGCTGATATTAAAATTTCAGGAGTTGTCTCGCCTGTTGACCAAAGGTAATCATAACCTGGATCAGACCCAGAAGATAATAAGTACGGAAAATCATACTCACAAACGCCAATATTTGCTTCCAGATTTATAGTCGGCATTTGGTCAACTATTATTTCTATTTCATCATAAGCTGTACATCCAAAAGAATTAGAAACATTTACCGAATATGTTCCAGAAGTACTCACACTAATTTCATTATTTGTTTCAGAAGTATTCCACAAATAAGTATTAGTTGGATCCCCTGCATTTATCGTTAGTGGCGCAGAAGTTTCACAAATATGAATATCCACACCCAGATTAACATTAGGTGAAGGTATTACCACAATCTCGATAGTGTCTGATGCTACAAAGCTTCCATCGGTAATCGTTAGACTATAAATTCCTGAAGTATTTACTTCGAGAGTTGAAGTGGTGCTACCATCCGACCATAAAAAACTGTACGGAGCAGACAATCCTGGATTAATTACAAATGGTGCATCGTAATCGCAAAGTGTTGTATCCTCACCCAAATCAAGAGGATTTTCGACCTGCACTGATAAATTCCAATTACACCTGTCACCAGCGTAACCATCTACTACAAGATAGTACTGGGTACTTGGGCTTAAGGACGAAGCCGAGAATGAGAAATCGATTGTTGAATGCGGGGAAACGCATTCGAGAGGACTTCCCCAGTTTGATCCGCCGGCACAGGGCGTAATTGGATTAAAAAGAGCCACCTGAATTCCTTCGCCATTATAGCAAACAAGATCGGTAAACTCGAAAACAACTTCAGTACTAAGACTTCCTGTTGTAAAGGTATAATAAACAATGTTGTCGATTGATGAATTACAAGAAAACTGAACCCATGAAGGATCTTCGGGTAGCGGACCTTCAGAAGAAATCTCAGCATATATGTTTGAGCCAAAAAATGTCCCTCCCGAGGATATATCAGTAGCATTTATACATTGGTCATTAACCGGTGGGCAATTGTTTGGGATATATCTTGTTCCAGCTGGATTTGTAACAATGGGCATATATTCGTCAGTGTCAATTGTAAGACTGATAAACTCAGCATCAACATAATCACTTGGCAGTGCATCGTTAGTCATGTCATAACACAACCAAAAATAATTCATACCGTATTCCAGTGATTGATCCATGTTTATAATAAACTCTCCGATTGGACTAAAATAAGCCGTTCCAACTAGATTTTCGGTCGAAAAGACCGTACTGCTAATAGTATAAAACACTTTTGCATAAGCCAAATCGGTTGATGCATCGCTAGTTCCAGTTCCGGTATTAAATTTCATCGAGCTCACTGATAATGGATTTTCAAGTCCTGATATTGTCTCAATATCAATTCGCAATACTTTATTATTAACTGTTCCTGGACAAATATTATCGGTAGATGCTTGAGAGCATGTTGTAGAGCCAAATTGCATGTCGGAGTTATCAGAAACCAAAGAAATTTCGTCAATAGCAGCAGGAGGGTTTGTATTTCCGGTTGAGTTATTTGTCCAAGAGAAAACTAATCTGGCACTAGTGCCTGCGTAAGAGGGATTGATATTAAAACTCTCGCTCTGCCATGCTGTCTGATTATTGTAGTATGTTTCACCAATTCTATAGGAAGAATTTACCGACACGTCCTCGACTGGTGTAACAGATAAGGGTACTAGAAAAACTTGCAAGTGGTCGGAGTTATCAGAATAACCTCTGCCCTTCCACATAAAACTTAGAGTAATCAATTGTTCGTTTGCTGGAAAATCTATATCAATGTAAAAATGGCATTTGTCTGCACTACTGCCCCCAGAATTCGCATTATAATTATAGTTTGCATTAGTTCCAAAGGAGCCCGACTGACCATCGCTAATATATGCACAATAGGTTCCGTCTGTTGGAGTGGCGCTCAACCCTACGCACCAACGATTGTAATCTGACCCACTCCCATTTACCAAAGTCCAACCATTTGTAGAAAATGATGTGCCATTTTCGAATCCGCCATTACCAATTGGGTTTATTAGTTGAGTTTGAGAAAAAGCGACTAAACCTGCAAAAAGCAAACATAAAATCAGACTTACTCTATTCATATCGAAAATGTTTTGTGCAAAGCTATGGCTATATAAAATCAAAGTCAAACTTAGTTTGTCCTGATTGATATAACAGGACTGATAACAAGTAAAAAGGACAGTCCTTGCATAGTCAAACATTTAAGTACTCGGTAGTGAGGATTGAGAAGGTGTGAGCATATCTCTATGAACTTTAAGCCACCTCTTCAAGGCTCTATAGGTGTCTTCGACTATATAAACGAGGCGTTGCCTCGTTTTAAAGTAAATCAGACTTTCAGCCTGATTTTTTCTGCAACACGTCCGCAACAGTTTCACGCAAAATGCCCGATTCGTAGTACCGACTGTTCGCAGCAGCTTCAGGCTGAAAGCCTGATTTGTAGAGTCTCCTGTCCGAAGCAGCTTCAGGCTGAAAGCCTGAATTTATTTCAACCTGATGCACCAGCATCAGGTTGATAAACAAACATACCGCTTTAGCGCTGAAGGCGCGGCTTAATTTGTAGTGCAACATGACCGCAGCAGATTCAGTCTAAAAGCCTGAATTGTCTAATTGGGAAGTAAATTATTGGTAGATAAGCCTATCTCAAAGACAATATAAATAAAATGAGAAGTTGCTCCAAAACGCAAAAAATCCCGAAAATAAATTTCGGGATTTCTCATCAAGTGCTAACAGAAACTATGCTAACTGTTTCACAAGGGATTCTTAAAACTGATTATGAAAAACTATGTTTACCACCTTGTTTTGAAAAACTGCTTATACGACATTTATCGGTGCTAGAGGAGTATGCAACTACATTTGTTTGAGGGAAGGGATTTGGAATCTGTGAGATTTTAAAGTTGCGAGGTATAGACACATCCGATAAATACATAAGATCAGCATTTAAAACAGTTTTCATGTTCGAACCAATTAAAATTGTCTTTAATATTTCTGTTACGCTTTTCATTA
>CAZOHR010000231.1:3643-6248 GCA_964579045.1 uncultured Bacteroidales bacterium
ATACCACTTCAGCATCATTTTATCACAATAAACTTACCTTTAAACACATATATTTTTAAAATTGTTAGAGAATTAATATTTTTGAACATCAGCAAATAAACTTTGAGAGATTGCTGTTTATTACACTCCATAACCAAAATAGTTAAAAGATGTATATGATAACAAAAAGATTAATAAAAGCATTACTGATATTTGCCTTTTCTCTTATCAACATTAGTTTATTTTCGCAAACTGATGTCTGCAAATATGAACTTACGCAAAAGGAAATAGAAGCAGACATCGTTGCTACTCAGACTTATTCTTTTGTAGTTACTTCTACAAGCACTGTAGCTGCTGGATCAATGATAGTAGAATTTGACACATGGCATGGTAAAAAGGAGGAATTTCAAGCTATCATAACACATCCAAATGGCACTACCTCTGTTACAATTGCAAACCTTACAAATACTGGAGACTTGGGAAATGCAGCTGGAACCGCTTATGGAATACCTGCTAAATACACTATTTACGATGCGGCATCTAGCAATATGAATAATGTTGGTGACGCGCTACCTGGAAACTACAAGCCACAAACTGGTGCTTTTTCAACTTTTGATGGCATGTCGGCAAACGGAACATGGACAATATCATTTACGGACAAACTAGGTGCTTTTGATAGTAGAGGAAATGTAAAAAATGTTTATTTAAAATTTAATCTTTCATCTTCATGTACAGCACCAGCAACTCCCCCATCTGGTTTAACAATTAGCAATGTATCAAGTTATTCTGTTGATTTATCTTGGACAAACAACTCAGGTGATAATGTTTTAGTGATTGCTCACAAAAGTTCTGATGGTGCAATTGTACCAGAATCAGGTGATTCATATTCTGCAAATAGTGTATTTGGAAGTGGGCAAGAGTTAAGGATATCGGATAATGACTGTGACTATTCGGGAAATTTTGTAGTTTATAAAGGTTCTGGCAGTTCTGTAACCGTAACAGGTTTAACAAGTGGCTTAACCTATGCATTTGATATTTATGCAGCAACAGGAACATGCTTTAATACAACAGCCCTCACAGGCACACAATTACTACCATGTCCAAGCTCTTCCGACCCTCCATTCACATTGCCAGCAGCATTCAGAACTTGTGGTTCAGTATCTGGAACCGAGGTAAGCGATGCCGGTAGTCTTTCATTTGATATAGAAGTATCTGGTTTAACTGAGCCATTGGCAGCTGCAACAAATAATCTAAGACAAGTAAAAATATTCTTTAAAAATGGTACAAACGAAGATCTTTCATTGTATTCTTGTACTCTAACATCACCAACAGCTAAAACGAGTTCTGTTATTTTTTCAACAGGACGTTTCGCTACTAGTATTCCTTCTGCACAAGTTACTTTCAGAGAAAGCTCAAGATTAAATCCTCCAAGTTCGAGTGCAGTGCAACCATACAACATAGGGATTTATAGAATTGAAACTGCTAGTGATTTCACTTCAAAATTTGATGGTCTTGCTAATGCGAATGGGACATGGACAGTAACTTTTGCCGAAACAGCAGGTTCGACTGTTGATGATTTGCAAATAGACTATGTGGAATTGGAGTTTGGGCCAAGCTATTTACAAACTGACATCTCGAATTATGGAAAGAACTGTAGCAACGCCTATGAATTATTATTAGGGAATTATATAAGCTCTAATTCGGAATCTGACACCGATGATGGTAATCAACCCACCAAACATACCACTTGCGGTGATGGCATTACAGGCTGCGCATGTTGGAATGCAAGCTATAACGAGGCTCAATATTTAAAATTCAAGGCAACATCGACATACTTCTCAATGTCTCTTAGCGGAATTCAGGCATCTTCGGGTGACTTACAAGTGATTGTTGTAGAAGGCAATCCTACACCTTGTAGTGGACATGGAAATTGGAATGTTGTGACATGTCCAGAGTCATCTTTTGACAATACTACTAACTCACTCGATGGCAGAAGTCACACTGGAAATGGTTCGATATTAAATTTTGATCTCTCAATGGATAATGCAGTAATTGGCAATACATATTATATAATTATTGATGGCAATTCCTCGGCTACAGCAGATTATTACATAAATGTAACTGATGGTGTGGCCTCATCGTCAACTCTGCCAGTTAGTTTAATCTCATTTAATGCAAATTATGTTGATGACGCTGTTGAGTTAAAATGGGAAACTGCATCAGAATTAAATAATAACTATTTTACGGTTGAGAGAAGCAATAACGCAATTGATTTTATCCCTATCGGAACAATTAACGGAGCAGGAAATAGTAATTCGGTACTCAACTACTCTTTTTGGGATATTTCACCTCTTATTTCAAAATCATATTACAGACTAAAGCAAACTGATTATGACGAAAAATTCACATATTCTAATATTGTATCAGTATCAAAAGAAAGAATTCCAAATGATTATAATGTAAGCATGTATTTTTCAAAAGATGAGAACAGTTTTATAATTGAATTTGTATCGTTTATTGAAGGAGAATACAAAACTGATATTTTCAATTCAATGGCTCAGACAAACTACTCATGCACAGGCAACTTTACTCAGGGTTATAATAGATTGGTAATACCAGTTTATGA
>CAZOHR010000232.1:0-6137 GCA_964579045.1 uncultured Bacteroidales bacterium
AAATTTAAACCAGTTCTGAGTCCAAGTGTTTGTGTAAAAGATTCAATAGGAATTGAAAAAATTGTAAGTACAATTACAAGTTTAATTAAATTTTTCATGATGTTTTTCAAATTTTGAAACTATTAATTTTGTTGCGTTAGAAAATTATCTAGATTCACTTTTAAACTATTCTTTGACTATAATATAATTTTCAAAATTTAGAATTCCGATTCAGCAGCAGTGTTTTTTAACTTGACCATGACTAATGTGCAATCTGGTAAAAATGACTTACAAATATTTAAAACAAATATTTAATCCCACCCATAGCATTAAAACCTTGAGACATGTAATTGTTCCAAACATATTGTTTTTGGCCTGTAACGTTATTTAAATTAAGAAATGCGTAGAAGTTTGAAGCGAATCTGTACTCTCCAAAAAGATTGACATCTATAATCGGTTTAAGTTCTTTCTCAACTATCGAACCAGCATTGTCGTATTCCTTAGCATATCTATTTCCAATAAAGTCAACATCAATTCCAAAATTTAAACGGTCGTTGAATTGATAGTTTGTCTTGAGACTTACATCAACATTTGGCATATGCCAAGGCTTTTCACCAAAATTATCCCAGTTTCGAATATAACTGTAGTAGTAATAATGTCCTTTTAAACTAAAACTAAACTTGCCAATGTTTCGCAATGCAAATTCACCATAGCCTGCAAATCTTTCAACATTAGTATATTCTAAAACGAACTTGTTGTCCAAGTCTAGTGAAGTATCATTTACATAAAATGCCATATTGTCAATCTTTGAATAATTTCCGTTGATATGGAAATAAATATTCTTGCTGATATTTCCTTTTAACCCGATGTCGATAACTTGAGCATAATTAGTTACCTCGTAATTATTGAATCGGTTTACAAATGGGTTAACAGTGCTTGCAAACACGAGATTGTTATTCTGAATATATCCTTTAAAACCAGCATAAGGAATTATTGTATTACTTACATTGTGCTGGAAATAAATATTTGGATAGAAATGATATATTACACTATCGCCGCCCAATTCACCTGTTGTATTTGCACCAATTTGAATCTGCCAGCTTTTTGTATAATGTCTAAAATAAGGATTCAAATCAAGAAATACTTCATTGTATACCAATGTATCAATTGTGTTGTTGTTGAACAAAAATCCTAGATCCATACCATAACGGTTAACTTTTACAAGTTTGCTGACATCCGCTTTAAGATTTATCTGATTTTGCTTATCCTTTAAGTTTGTAAAAAACAGTTGATATGCCAAGGTCGCATCATAGTCAACTCTATTTTTTGAGCTATTATTGGAAACAAGTCCTACTTCAGCACGAAGCCTATTGTAGCGAGCCATTTCCATTTCCGACTTCTGACGAGGTTTAATAATTGCTGAGTCAACATCCAAATATGGATTATATCCGTAAAAGTGCGACTGATTTGTCGAAAACTTAATATCGCCAGTAAGCGTGGACGATCCCATAAACCTCTTACCAAAGACATCAACAACACTATTATTAAAACCACCATAAATTTTTTGATCAGCCACATTCTTAATAGTACCATGTGACGAATGATGCGTAGCAAAAGCACCTACAGAATAATTTTTCTCCCTGCGGTTATTGTAATACACCTCAATATTTGGAGACAGATAATTGCCAACACCAATTTTGATCAGACCATTATCAAGAGGTTTAAGTGGTTCTCCCTTTAAACTCGCTGCAGTAATAGGTGTTGGAGTGAATCTTGTTTTAAATAATGTTGGTTGAACATTATAAATAAATTCAGGATTTACTTTAATAGTATCAACTATCACTGGCAGGAACTGGATTCTATTTGCGTCCTTTAACACAGGAGTGTATTCGCTATAAATAATAAGAGTCTGCTCATCTAGTCCGCCATCTGGATTTTCCTGGGCAAAAACTGCTGTGGAAAGTGCTGCGAAAATTGCTATGATTAAATATTTTGCTTTCATATCTTTACAATTCTTATTAATTATTCGTTAATTGGTTTTGTCTCACCGCTACCGGCATCATCAACTTTCTTCTCATCCATATTAGCAGGTTTGGGAAGGTCTATTGGATTTTCTTCTTCAAAGAGATTATCATCCTCTCCGCCTTCGTCAAGTAAATTGATTTTCAAATTAAGCATATCCTCCTGAGCAGCATTGGCCTGTTCTTCATCAATAATTTTGGTGAGTTTTTCGCTCGCTTCGTCTTTTATACCATCAGTCTCAATCACATAATTGTTAAGCAATGATTGCAATGTGTGTTTTGCAGAGAAAAAATCGCCACGTTCGTAATATATATCAGACAGAAGGATAAAGCTTTTTGCAAGCCAGTAACCGTGAGGGGAATTTGATTGTGCAAATTCATAAATCAGATTTTCGGCAACTGTATCTTTCTTCATCTTGTAGTTAATCTCTGCTACTCTGAATTTTGACTCAGCTCCTTCGACACTCTTAACTTCTTTTGCAAGATTTTCGAATAAACCTAATGCCCTAACTGAATTATCCTTGGCAAGATAAGATTTCGCCATTTTATAATGAGCTTCTCTAATTTGTTCTTCATTCGATTTTTCGTTTTCAATTACCAATGCTGCCGAAGAAATAACATTGTCATAATTATTTAAACTGTAGGCACAGCGTAGCTTACCTATAGCTGCAATTAGCTTTGTTGACTTATTTTCGGAAATTGGATAAAGAATGTCGTAGTAATTATAAGCATCCTGCCATTGTTTTTTATCAAACAAAATACTTGCAGCTTTCAGTGTACTTTCTTCGGTGTATGAACCACGCGAAGCATCAGCAACAGCACGGTAACAAACCAAGGCTGCATCTTTTTCCTCAAAGTAGAAATGCAATTCTGCTTTAAAGTAATTTGCTTCAATATAATACTTGCCTTTTGGGAATCGTGTAAGATAATCGGTAAGCGATGTCAATGCCTCGTTATACTTTTTGTCAACATATTGTTTCTTTGCAACGCCCCACAAAACATCATCCTGCTCATCCTCGGTTACAGTTACGCCATTTGCGGTTGCATATTCTATCCAAATAGTATAATTACCCTGTTCGATATAAATTGTTTTAATCATTTCACCAGCGTTTGATGCTTCCTCTGTATTTGGGAATTCAGCTATTACCTGCTTGTAGAGTTGTTCTGCCTTAGGATAATTTTTCTCATTAAAATATATTGCAGCAATACTCGACAATGCAGCTTTCTTCATAGATGAAGACGGATAATTAGTAATCAACATATTGTAATAGAATTTTGCTGAATCGGGATTATTTAAAGAAGTATGATATGTTCGACCAATTTCGAAGTTGGCATTACTTGCATATTCTGATTCGGGATATTGATTTAGCAATCTGCGTAGTGACCATACCTTTTGATCGGCTTGTTTAAGGCCTCCGTACGACAATGCCAACTGATATAATGTATAGTCAGAAGAAATCTTTCCAATAAGAGCGGCTTTCTTATAATAATCCGCTGCTGGGCCATATTCTTTTGAAATAAAATAACAATCCCCAATACGGTTTAAAGCATCGTTTAAAGTTTCCGATTTCTCATATCCTGGTTGCATTTCAAATTTTCGGAACCACGAATTTGCTGTGGCGTATTCCTTTTTATTGAAGTAAGCATAACCGAGATTATAATGAGCCATTCCATACTCATCAAGACTAACCGATCCTGTAGAGTTTACAAATTCCTGAAACATAGTAATAGCA
This sequence comes from uncultured Bacteroidales bacterium, assembly GCA_964579045.1. Classification (GTDB taxonomy): domain Bacteria; phylum Bacteroidota; class Bacteroidia; order Bacteroidales; family ML635J-15; genus Bact-19. The sequence goes on from CAZOHR010000232.1 coordinate 3,734, forward strand.
TTATCGGTTTTATCCATTCTGTAGTTGGATTCTGCTTTCCAATAATATGCTAAAGATTGTATTGTTTTATCGTAAATTTTATAATCGAGAGATTTATCAAACATGGTAATTGCTTCGTTGTATTTCAGTTGTGTAAAATACTCAAGTCCTCTGAAGTATGTTAGTCGCTGATATGCTGCATCAATCTTAGGTGTGCGTTTTGGCATTTTCTCAATTGTCTGAATTGCTCCTTGATAATTCTTCGTGCTAAGGAATGCATCTATTAGAAAATCGTAAGCCTCATCCTGACGAGGTGAATTAGGATATTCTTTAATGTACAACGAAAAAGCATTAATTGCCTCATTAAAAGGAGATAACGACAATTCAAAACAAAGTTGAGCATAGTTATATAGAGCATCTTCACGAATTGCAGGATTGAATTTATACTGACTAGCAATATCGAAAGATTGTCGAGCTTCTACTTTCTTATTCATTTTAAGATAACAGTCGCCCATATGATAAGCAGCATTCTGACTTAATGTATCTTTCATATTAGCAATTTTGCTAAATGATGATGCAGCAGATTCATAATTTCCAGTGTTGTAATATGCAAAACCAAGTTCATAATAATCGTAGTCAGAAACATTTGAAGTATTTTTAACATAATTATTTAGATAAGGTATCGCTTCAGCATATTTGCCTTTTCTATAATATGAAGACCCGAGAAGTTTATTAGTTTCTGCAGCTCTTGCTCCTGTTATTGTGTCCATAATTTTCGGTGCGTATGCAATCACATCATCATATTTCTCTTGCAGATAGTAGATTTGAGTGATGTAAAACGGAGCAATAGATCCAAATGCAGAATTCTTCTCTAGCTCTTGAAACCCGAGTAAAGCAGTTTGGTATTGCTGACTAACATATTTTATATGAGAATAAAAATACAAAGACATTGGTCCATAGATTGTTTCAGCATCTTTTGATTCATAAAATGCTTTAGCTGCACGGTCAAAATCCTTTCTAGCAAAATGACTAAACCCCGATTTAAAGAAATATTCCGACTGCTCATCGGCAGAAAGGCTTAAACGATCCGTCTTTTCGTACCATTCGATAGCATCTTTATATTTTTTATTGCGAAAATTGAAATTCGCCATTTGAAAAGCAGCGTCGTTGCTATTGTGACTCTCTGGATGATCTTCGATAAAGCTCGTAATTTGATACTCGGCATCCTTATTAAAGAGATTCATAGCACAAAGAGCTACATAATAAGCAGCATCATCTTTGTAGGCCGAATATTCCTGACCTTCGTGCAATAAAACCTGAGTAAATAATTTTTGTGCCGGAACATACATTCCCTTATCGTACAAGCCTTTGGCTGTAGCCCACAAAGTTTCCATCTCATTGTACTTTTGCGTTTGCTGAGCATGCATGGCAAAACTGCAAAATAACACAACCGATACAATTAAAAACTTTATTCTCATATTCATTTCAATTAATTATTTCGTAAACACCTGTAAATCAACCTTTTAATTTCATGCGTAATAAATCCAAACTTAGCTCTTTACTTATTAATAATAAGTGTGAAATTTCTTTTTTAATTAACACCTTATTGTTTATTTCTAAACTCAATAATATCAGCACTTCGGGAATATATCATTAGTTTTGTATTTTATCATAATTTAATAACCGACACATTTGGTGTTTTATTGCATAAATTGATATGAGCGAAGAATCAACTCTTTTGGTAGAAACCTCTGGACTTTGTGTTCAACAAGAGGATAATAGAATTCTGGAGAATGTTAATCTCAAAGTTGACGTTGGCGAATTTGTTTATTTTATCGGCAAAGTCGGTAGCGGAAAGTCAAGTATGCTTAAAACTCTATATGCCGAATTGGAGATTCCTGAAGGCAATGCAACTGTTGCAGGATTTGAGTTGGCAGATATTCGTCCAAAGCAAATTCCTTTACTAAGAAGGAAAATCGGAATGGTTTTCCAAGATTTTGAGTTAATGTCGGATCGAAATGTGTACGAGAATCTTAGCTTTGTTTTAAAAGCAACCGACTGGACAGCAAAAAATGATATCGACATTAGGATTAACGAAGTGCTCGAAAGTGTTGGTATGCTCGACAAGAAGAATTCTATGCCTTCTAGACTTTCGGGAGGAGAAAAACAATCGGTAAGTATTGCCCGAGCTTTGCTTAATAACCCACCTGTTATCTTTGCTGACGAGCCTACAGGAAATCTTGATCCTGAAAGTTTAACACAGATAATGAATACTTTATACAAGCTGTGCGAATCAGGAAAATCTGTAATTATGGTTACTCATAATTACAATATCTTAAAAAAATATCCTGGTAAAATATATTTATTCGAAAATGGCTCTGTAACCGAGCAAGTTGATGAAGGAATTGATTTTGTGGATTTGTAA
>CAZOHR010000233.1:0-3478 GCA_964579045.1 uncultured Bacteroidales bacterium
CCACATTGAAATGTTCTTGATTTTCTTTTACTACTTTAAAATTGTAGGGCAACAACGGCGAAGCCCTCACTTCGATTCCGCCGCGGCGGATCAGTGCGGCGCAACGCAGTTAAAACCATCAGCCACCTAAATTGATAAGCCGTGCAGAGGAATAATAAATCTTATATTTTATTATTCGGGCCAGACCAAAAGTCTACGTTCGGGCTTAATAATAAATTCATTTCGCTAATATTTTCACCTTTTTTAATTCTCAAATCGTATTTTTACTAATTTTACATCCGATGAAACAAGTTATCGCAATATTATTTCTTGTGTTTTGCCTTCAGGCACTTAATGCACAAGAAGATACTCCCGACGGGTTTACACGCTTTTATTATCCCAACGGAAATGTGTCAGCCGAAGGTACAATAACTGATGGTAAGCCTGATGCTTATTGGAAAAACTATTACGAGGATGGAACTTTAAAATCAGAAGGCAACAGATTATTCTTTGAGCTTGATAGTATTTGGAAATTCTATAATCCAGACGGACAATTGTCGAGTGCGATTAATTATCGTAACGACAAAAAGAACGGCTATAGTATGAATTACGAATTCTACTATACTGAGGATTCGGTGAAAATTTATTTTCTTGCCTCAAAAGAATTGTATTATAACGGAAATAGGGAAGGCGTATCTTATTATTATGATATTAGTGGTTACACAAAATTTATTTACAATTACGTAAATGATAAGCGAAGCGGAGACGGAAAAGAATTTGACAAAAACGGCAATATTTTAACACTATTCAACTATTTTAATGGATACCTAATAGAGGCTTTGAGAATAAACCGGTTTGACGATAACGGCTTGAAGCAGGGTAGGTGGATGGAGTTTTATTCAAATGGCAACAAAAAAACCGAATATTTTTATTTTAACGGCGTTTTAAATGGCTTGTACAAGGAGTTTGACATTAACGGAAAGCTATTGCTGGAGAAAAAATATGTTAATGGTGAATTGTATGTGCCTAAACCCGAAGATGAGATTAAACTGAAATCAGAGATAAAGAAATCATTTTTCCCTTCGGGTGAAGTTCAGTACGAGGGCGCTTTTGTTGGCGAAACTCCTGTCGGTATTCACAAGGAATATAACTTGAAAGGTGAAGTAGTAATTGCAAAAGAGTACAATGTTGACGGCGATTTGTTTGGGGAAGGGCTTTTCGATGCAAATGGAAACCGAACTGGAACATGGAAACTTTATGATGAATATCTGAAATACTATTTTGGTGAGGGCAATTACAAGAATGGTCTCAAAGAAGGCAAGTGGATTTATTATTATCCAGATGGTACAACAGAATTGGAGGGGTTTTACAGCGAAGGTAAGCCCGATAAAGACTGGTTGTGGCAATATCCGGGCGGAGCAAAAAAGAGAGAAGAGACATTTTTGTATGGCAAATTAGAAGGCCCTTACGTTGAATATGACTCAATTGGAAATGTGATTTTAAAAGGTGAATACTTCGACGATGCAAGAATTGGGCTTTGGTTGTACCAGGTTGGCGATATTACAGAACAAGGAGAATACGATCTGGGAGAAAGAAATGGAATTTGGAAACATTATTATAGTGAAAATGGCAAAGTCCGTTTTACCGGTAATTATCGTAATGGTGATGAGGATGGAACACACAAATGGTTTTATCCAAGCGGAAAACTAGAATTAACTGGTGATTACAGAGTTGGTAAAAAGCATAAGGACTGGAAAAAATACAATCCCGACGGGTCGTTATATATGACATATACATATCGAAATGATGAACTCGTTAAAATAGATGGTATTAACTTGAAAAAGGGAAATGCTAGAAAGAAATAGTGGAAACTTTCTGGTATCTACAATTTTTATTAAATGAGACAATTTCGTTGCAGTTTTGCAGCAATCTTAGGAGATTGATTGACCTTCAGGTAGCTAACCAATGACAAAGCTTTAAGTTTAATTCACACATTAATTCCCGCGCAATACTTATCGCATATTTTGGTGACTCGCAACTACTACGTAGTTACTTGTCACTTTTTGAGCCGCTAATTACACTAATTACACTAATTACACTAATTAAAATTAGCTTCGCTGAGCTTCGGTTCGTGAAATTAGCGGCAAAAGAACTTGGAAAGACTTGTGCTGAGGTCACAGAGAGCGATTCTGCTACAATCGGTATAATCCCCAAAAGATTAGCATTATTGCAAAAAAAGCCTGAATTAAAACTCAGGCTTTTTACTTTATAAGTAGAATATTTTAGTGAACAAAAATCAACTGTACGATAATGTAAACAGGTAATAAAACTATTAATGAGAACTTAATCATGTAACCAAAGAAACTTGGCATTTTGATTTTGTTTTCTTCTGCGATAGCTTTAACCATAAAGTTTGGACCATTACCAATATAAGTCATAGAACCAAAGAACACGGCACCACAACAAATGCCGACTAAAATAGTTTCAGAAATACCAGCAACAACATTTCCAGTTGGAGCTAATCCTAATGCAAGATTATAAAATGATAAGGCTGTTGGGGCATTATCCAGAAAAGAGCTTAATGCTCCTGAAGCATAGTAAAATTGCGCAGGTTCAGTAACGCCCAAAGACGATGCGTTAGCTTTTAAATATTGAAGTGCGGGTATCATCGTAATAAAAATCCCTAGGAATAAGAATGCTACTTCAATAATTGGAGTCCAAGTAAATTTATTAGCTTCGCGTAATACTTTACGAGTAAACATTAAAGAACAGACAGCCATTAAAATCATTGCTCCTTCTCTAATGAATGCAAGGTAGTGGTTGTGTTCAATAGCAGGAATATATTGACCATTGAGGAATGCTACAGAAAGAACAATACCTGCGAGCCACAAAAAGTTTAAATTACCCATAAGTTTGATAGGCTCAATGTTTGCGTTGTCTCTTTTGATGTTAGTAGCTGGTTCCTTTTTATAATAATATGAATCAACAATGAAATAAATAATCAGTAAAAGCGAATTTGTCACAGCCCATTGTGGTAGAAGATTCATAAACCATGAAAATTCAGCTCCTCTTAAATATAAAAGAAATAAAGGCGGATCTCCTAGTGGAGTTAATAATCCTCCGCAATTTGCAACAATACCTATGAAAAACAAAATAGTGTGAACATTAAATTTTCGACTAGAATTTGTTTTAATGACAGGTCTGATTAATAGCATTGCAGCACCTGTGGTTCCCATGATAGAAGCAAGAATCGCTCCGATTGCTAAAAATAAGGTGTTTATCCATGGCTTAGCTTGAATGTCACCTTTTAAATGAATACCTCCTGTTATGGTAAATAATGAACCTAATAAAATAATAAAAGGCACATAATCGAAAAGTAAAGTTTCACCAACTACAGGAGAAAGTTTTAAATAGATTAAATACGCCGCAGTGGGAATACCTAATGCCAAAGAAACAATCAGTTTGTTTTTGTTATGCTCCCACCAATGCGAGAAAAACA
>CAZOHR010000233.1:3488-6124 GCA_964579045.1 uncultured Bacteroidales bacterium
CCATAAAGGCATATCAACACTTACTTCAGAACCGGATAATAGTATCATAATTCATACAAATATAAATAAACCAAAGCTAGTATTTTCATTGTTAAAATAATATGATTTTTGACATCGATTAAGAAAAAGAATGTTTATTAAGTTCATTTTGTAATTATTTAGCTGGTAGATGAAAACAAATCCTGATGATGATAGTTAAAATATAAGGCATATGGCATGGTGCATGAATCAGAATTCCTACTGAATCCAACTTTGCTGAACTCCAATATAAATAGGTGGGTGATAAATTTCATAGAAATTAGCCCTAGTTCTGGTTAGCGGTTACGAACCATGCCCCATGCGCTAGCCAGTCGAAATGTGAGACGTTAATGTTGATTTAAAATACTTGTCAAATATCACCTAAATAAATACACTTTTTTTTAACTTATAGGATTGCTGAGATCCGAATTTTGTTCTTCGATCTGCTCAGTTTTAGGTTTAATATTCTCGACGGGGAGCTTAAAAATTCTTCTATAAAAAAGAATCATTAAAATTACCGAAACAGTAATAGCCGAGTCGGCAACATTGAAAACCGGACGAAAAAATAACAATTTTTCACCACCTTTAAACGGAACCCAATCTGGCCAGGTAGAATCTATAATAGGGCAATAAAACATATCAACAACGTTTCCGTGAAGAAAGATGTCGTAACCACCACCAACTGGAAATAATTGTGCTACCTGTCCGTTACTCTCGTTAAAAATCAAACCATAAAAAGCACTGTCAAGTAGATTACCTGTGGCCCCTGCAATTACAAGCGAAATGCAGCAAATATAGAAAGTGTTTTCCCCAGATTTAATTATTCTTATAAGATAATAAACTAAACCGCCTATTGCTATAATTCTGAAAAGACTTAGTGCTAGTTTACCCCACGACCAATCTAATTCCATTCCAAAGGCCATCCCTCGATTTTCTGTAAAATGCAACATAATCTTGTCTCCAATTATATGTATTTCTTCTCCCATTACCATGTTAGTTTTCACCCATATTTTAAGAATTTGATCTAGAATCAATACCCCGAAAATTACTATAAGCGAAATAATTACTTTTTTCTTCATTCCTATTTTATGATTTTATGCGGCAAATATAGAATTAAATTCGGTTCTAACACGAATTTATTGGCGAACAATTTTGCCAATTTTTATCCCATTCTAGAACTTTATTCTTAAACCAAATCTCGAATAGTGCAGTATTCACAACTAAGAGAGTTTTTTTATTGAACGAATTGTTGAATTTGAGGAATTTGAATAATTATATAATTGATTTGTTGGTTGCAATCTGAGTCAAGTCGATTTTACTTTTTCGCTGGCAGCTCAGCATTGCTAATAAAACAGCAAAAATTATCAATTGCGTCGTTTTTTTTTGTTTTTTTGTGGCGGATTTCTGTAGCATGAAAGAAAAGACTAAAGTTTTATATATTTCTTATGATGGAATGACCGACCCCTTGGGACAGTCACAGGTAATTCCGTATCTCAGGGAACTTTCAAAATCCGATTGGGAAATTCACATATTATCGGCAGAGAAAAAGAATGCTTGGGATTTAAATAATGAGCAAATCTCAGAGGTCTTAAAAAGTGCTGGAATATTCTGGCATCCTGTTTTTTACACGAAAAAACCACCTGTTTTATCAACGGTTAAAGATATTTTTACAATTAAATCAAAAGCAGCAAGATTGCACAAACAATACAATTATAGCATTGTTCATTGCCGTTCATATATCTCTGCATTTGCTGGTGTTTATTTGAAGAAAAAGTTTGATATAAAGTTTCTTTTTGATATGCGTGGGTTTTATGCCGACGAACGCATTGATGGAAATTTGTGGCCTCAGTCAAATCCTGTGTATAAAGCGGTTTATAGGTTTTTCAAGAAAAAAGAAAAGATGTTTTTTTCTTTGGCAGATTATACTGTAAGTCTTACCTATGCAGGAAAGGAAATAATTAAGTCACAGTTTGGTTTTGCCGATATTCCTATTGAAGTAATTCCGTGCTGTGCCGATCTTGAACAATTCGATTATAAAAAAACAGATAATACTCTTGTCGAAAAATTCAGAACAGAAACGGGACTAACAAACTCCGACTTTGTGCTCAGTTATTTGGGGTCGGTTGGAACATGGTATATGCCCGATGAAATGCTTAGGTTTTTTAAGGTTCTGAAGGAATATATCTCAAATGCAAAGTTTTTGATAATTACAAAAGACGATACGACTGAATTTATTTCATTAATTAAAAGAAACGGAATTGTCGCAAACGATATCATTATTCGAGGCGCAAATAGAGATGAGGTTGCTCCCTTAATTTCACTTTCACAAGTTTCGATATTTTTTATTAAGCCAGTTTTTTCAAAAAAAGCTTCATCTCCAACAAAACTGGCCGAATTACTAGGAATGGGAATTCCAGTTATCTGCAATGCAAATGTGGGAGATATTGACAAATTTATTCCTGAGAATAATCTTGGAATTTTAATTGAAAACATGACTGATGAATCTTTTAGAGCTGCGGCGTCAAAGACAAAATTACTCGCTACCAGAAATCCCGAAGAGCTTAGAACTGTTGCCGAAGATTTATTTTCCTTGAAAACTGGAGCGGAAAGATATCATA
>CAZOHR010000234.1:0-3928 GCA_964579045.1 uncultured Bacteroidales bacterium
TAGAACAATAGAACAATAGAACAATAGAACAATAGAACAATAGAACAGAAGAACATTAGAACATTAGAACATTAGAACAGAAGAACAGAAGAACAAAAGAACAACAAACCTTGCCTATTTCGCCATATATTCCTCGATTAGACCTTCAACAATCCATTTTGCAATTGCTTGTCTATTATCAGGGTCGAGAAATCTTTTACGATCTTTTTCATTTTGGATATTACCGAGTTCTAGGAATACTTCGGGAGGTAAAACTTTTTTCATTACAAGAAGGCTACGTTCACCTACAGTACCTGTATAACCGCGGTTTGGTTGATACTTTGCATATTTTTCGCTAAATACTTTTTGCAATACTTCAGCTGTAGCTTTTCCCTTGGTGCTGGCAGGATAATAATAGAAAAACACATCGACAGTAGAAGTGGTTCCACGCGAATCGAGGTGGATTTCGATAACTCTTTGATATTCTACCGATTTATTATCTTCGTAAATATCGTTTACTGCATCGGCACGCTGTTTTAATCTAAGATTTTGGTCTCGTGGAATCTCAAGATCTGGCCAACAATATTCATCGTAATCAACTTTTAAGTATTTGTCCTCTCTAATTCCATCATCGGGATCATCAACAATCATATATGCTTTGCCACCTTGCTCTTCTACAGCCCTAGCAATTCTTAAACAAATATCATAAGCATATTCATCTTCGCAAAGAGTATTTCCATCAACCTCGGCAACAGCACCAGGATCAGGTCCACCATGTCCGCTAATAAGATAAATAATCGTGCCTTTTAGTAGTTGAGTCATTACTGAGTCGGCATAAAGTAAATCGGGATTCTTACGCACTGGCTGCTTTAAACTGTCCTTTTCTGGTGTAGGAATAATGGTTTCATTTTTAGGAAGATAGTAGGTTTCGCCAAGAATAATGCTATCATCTTCTTTGATTTTTTCTTTGTTAAGCTCTATAAATTTGTGGTAATAATCTTTTGCAGAATATCCATTGTCGCGCAATATTTTATAAATCCCATCACCCTTTTGGGCGACAACGGTTTTGAGACTATCCTGAGTTTGGGAATACAAATCACAAATTCCACAAAATGACAGTATTAGTGTTAAAAATATGAATATTTTAAATTTCATCGGTGACAAAATTATAAACATTTTTTAAAAATTCAAGTTTTTAGACATATATATAGCATCGTATCTTAAAAAACAGTACTTTTGCACAAAATTTTTAAAAATGATAAAGATAACATTACCAGACGGAGCAGTAAGAGAATATGCAAGTGGGGTAACAGGTATGGAGATTGCCGAAAGCATTAGTCCACGACTTGCAAAAGAGGTATTATCAATAACAGTAAACGGAGAAGCTTACGATCTCACACGAACTATAAATACAGATTCCCACATAAAGTTACATAAATTCGATGATGAGGAGGGCAAACATGCATTCTGGCACACTTCTGCACATATTCTTGCAGAGGCAATAGAGTCTTTGTTTCCTGGAACCAAATTCGGCATCGGTCCAGCTGTCGAAAATGGATTTTATTATGACATCGAAATGCCTGATGGAAAAGTACTTACAGACAGTAGCTTTATAGACATTAACAAGAAGATGCTTGAGCTTTGCCAGAAGGACAATGCAATTAGCAGAAAAGAAACTTCAAAAGCAGACGCTTTAAAATTCTTTGAAGCAAAAGCTGATAATTATAAAACTGAGTTGATTTCTGAACTCGAAGATGGAACAATAACTCTCTATACACAAGGAAATTTTACTGATTTGTGCAGAGGTCCACATCTTCCAAGTATAGGTCATATTAAAGCAATTCAGGTATTGAGCATAGCTGGAGCATACTGGCGTGGTGATGAAAGTCGCAAGCAGTTGACCAGAGTTTATGGCATTAGCTTTCCTAAACAAAAGATGCTTGAAGAATATTTGATTATGCTCGAAGAAGCAAAAAAGCGTGACCATCGCAAGATAGGGAAGGAGTTAGAGTTATTCCATTTTTCGCCAAAAGTTGGTATGGGAATGGCTTTATGGTTACCTCAAGGCACAATGCTACGCGATAGACTCGAAGGTTGGTTAACCTCAGAGTTAAAGAAACGTGATTATGAAATGGTGAAAACTCCACATATCGGACATGTTGATCTTTATAAAACTTCTGGTCACTACGAAAAATATGGTAAAGATTCTTTCCAACCTATACAAACTCCAGCCGAAGGTGAAGCATTTATGCTTAAGCCAATGAATTGTCCTCATCATGTTGAGATTTTCAAAGCTAGACAGTATTCGTACAGAGATTTGCCATACAGAATGGCCGAATTTGGTACAGTTTACCGCTACGAGCAGCATGGCGAGCTTCATGGATTGACCAGAGTTAGATGTTTTACACAGGATGATGCACACGTTTTCTGTCGTCCCGATCAGGTGAAAGATGAGTTTAAGAAGATTATCGAATTGGTAATGTATGTTTTCAAATCTTTAAACTTTAACGAATATAAAGCACAGATTTCATTACGCGACCCTAATGATACTAGCAAATATATTGGAACAGACGAGAACTGGGATAAAGCTGAACAAGCAATACAGGAAGCAGCATTTGAAATGGGATTAAAACCTACTGTAGAACTTGGTGAAGCTGCATTCTATGGTCCTAAGCTCGACTTTATTGTTAAAGATGCTCTTGGTAGAAACTGGCAACTTGGAACAATCCAGGTTGACTACAATCTTCCAGAGAGATTTGAATTAGAATACAAAGGAGCCGACAACCTTATGCATCAACCCATTATGCTTCACAGAGCTATTTTTGGTTCGATGGAAAGATTTGTTGCTGTACTGATTGAACATACTGCCGGAAAATTCCCGCTATGGCTCACTCCACAGCAAGTTGTTCTACTTCCAATCAGCGAAAAATACAACGATTATGCAAAAAAAGTTTTAGATTTGCTGAAAAATTACGATATTCGCGGCCAAATTGACGAGCGTAACGAAAAAATAGGTCGCAAAATACGAGATAATGAATTGAAAAGAATTCCGTATCTGTTGGTATTAGGCGAAAAAGAAGCAGAAACAGGAATGTTGGCTGTGCGCAAACAAGGTCAGGGTGACTTAGGAGAAATGAGCATCGAAGATTTTGCAGCAGTCATAAATAACGAGATAAAAGAAAATTTTAATAACTAAACAAGGAGGAATAAGTTATCGAACCGAAAAAGAATGTAGTCAGAGACAACAAACAAGATGAGCATAAAATAAATAGATATATTCGTGCTCCGTTTGTTCGACTGGTTGGAGACAATATCGAAAATCCGGGAATTTTCAGTCTTAGAGAAGCGTTGGACTTAGCAGACAAAGTGGATCTTGATTTGGTGGAGATATCCCCAAATGCAGAACCACCGGTATGTAAAGTAATTGATTATCAGAAGTTTTTGTATCAGCAGAAGAAGAAACAAAAAGAGATGCAGAGCAAGACACAGAAGATGATTATTAAAGAAATCAGGTTTGGACCAAATACAGACGACCATGATTACAACTTTAAGCTAAAGCATGCTGAAAAATTTCTTGAGGAAGGTAACAAAGTAAAAGCATATGTGTTTTTCAAAGGGAGATCAATCTTGTACAAGGAACAAGGCGAAATTTTATTGTTAAAATTAGCTCAAGATCTTGAAGATTTTGGAAAGATTGACCAATTACCAAAGTTAGAAGGTAAGAAAATGCAGATAATAATATCACCGAAACCCGTTAAGAAGAAATAATAACTTTAAAATTTGAAGCGATGCCAAAAATGAAAACTAAATCCGGAGCTAAAAAAAGGTTCACCCTTACAGGTACCGGTAAGATCAAAAGAAAACATGCTTATAAAAGTCACATTCTGACAAAAAAATCTACAAAGCGTAAAAGAAATTTAACGCATCATACAACTGTAGCAGATAGTGA
>CAZOHR010000234.1:4028-6096 GCA_964579045.1 uncultured Bacteroidales bacterium
AATCTACAAAGCGTAAAAGAAATTTAACGCATCATACAACTGTAGCAGATAGTGATATGAACAACATTAGGTTGTGTTTAGGAATGAAATAAGAATTAAAAAAAACAGTTATTAATCTGAGTGCTTTAGCCGAAAGATTCGCTAACAAGTGAACGCTAAACATTCGCAAAACGAAAAATTATGCCAAGAAGTGTAAACGTAGTCGCAGCAAGGAATAGAAGAAGAAAAGTTCTTTTGCAGACAAGAGGTTATTTCGGAGCAAGAAGTAAGGTTTGGACAGTAGCAAAAAATGCTTATGAAAAAGGTCTTACTTATGCTTACAGAGATAGAAAAACAAATAAGAGAAATTTCAGAGCGTTGTGGATACAGCGTATCAATGCTGGTGCTCGCATCAATGGAATGAGTTACTCTCAGTTTATCGGTAAGATACATACAAACAAAATCGACCTGAACAGAAAAGTTCTCGCTGATCTTGCTATGAATCACCCAAAAGCTTTTGCAGCAATTTGTAATAAAATTAAATAAACTCCGCTTTAGCGGTTCTTAACGGTGAAACCGTCTGCTGAGGCAGGCGGTTTTTTTTTTTTGACTTTTGCTAATAGCTTTTGCTCTCTCTCTGTATTGTCATCCAAGTGCCTTTAACACCAAGTTCATAGACTTCAAATTTGCAACAACGAGGTTAATAATTTTCTTACCCAACTTCCATTTCCATTTTTATCTACCCAAACCCCTCAATAAACAAGTTTTATCAACTTGTCAACCTCTTTCCCAAATCGAAGCATTCCTGCAGTTTGGTTTTATTTTGAATAGCATCATCAGTTGCTAGTTTTGTAGGAATTTGCAGTTTGCGATATAATTCTTCAAGTTCGTTTTTATCATAACTGATTTGTCTGTTGACGGCCAAACGAGTCATCGTAATAATATGCAATTTGTTTTTATTACCCAGAATTTCAATAAAAAACTCAAATAAATCTATTATTGGTTTTGCATCAATATCATCAGATGAGCCCATCGCCAACAGTAAAACAAAATCTTTGTTCCATTCTGTCCAAGGCTGATGATGTATGCTCTCCTCAGTAATTTGGACATTTATGAACGACCTGAACCTATCAATAACAAGCTTAACTGATGCTGGAAAATGATGAAAATATACAGGGCTTGCAAAAACAATTACATCCGAATTCAGTATAATATTACTTATCACTGGCCAATCATCATTACTTATCGAACAGCGCTTAATCATGTTGCATCTAAGACAGCCAGTGCAATCGCTTATGTTTATTTTATTGGATTCGAAATGTTTAATCACAGCATTATTTTCTTCGGCTCCTTTGAGAAATGCTTTTAAAATAAAACTTGTATTTCCATTAGGCCTTGGACTTCCATTCAGTGCAAAAACTTTTTTCATATTGTACTAATTGTTTTTCGTAAATGATGTATCCTTAAAGTAATCGCTTATAAACTCGATTTTATCATTTGTAAACCTAAAATATGTAAGCCCATTATTGGTATAATCTTTATCTTCGAGTGTAATGCCCGAATTATTCCAAATTGCACATGCTCTATCGCCGTCGACGAGGATTTCTAAAATCTCGAAATTAAGTTTTTTGTATTTTCTCAACAGAGTGTTTATAAACACAAGCACCTTTCGTTTTCCTTCAACAAGCTTTAGCCCCGGAAAATCGAGACAAACTTCTTCACAAACTTTATCGCGCATCTTTTCTATTTCACGAGAATTCATAGCTTCGAAAAATCCTCTAACTAGTATTTTGTAAGTTTCCATTGTATGTATTAATTCTTTAAAAACCGAGGTAAAATTAAATAATAATTCTCTATGTTTACATCATTCGAAATAAGCGATGTCGATTTTTGGTTAACTTAGCGCCCCGAATGTTTTGGTTTTATTAGATTCAGATTTTTATCCTAATTTGGATAATTGTGGGTCGAGCAATATTTCTGTGGGAAGGCAAAGTATAGTAAACAATGATTAGTCGAATTAAAGCGATGAATAGTCGTCGGTGCGACGCGGGCAGGCCTTGGAAAAACGGCGAGCCAGCCCAGGCCTTGT
>CAZOHR010000235.1:0-1120 GCA_964579045.1 uncultured Bacteroidales bacterium
GCGGTTGTGGCAATTCCGATGATGTTGTGGCGGCAAGAAGTATTGTTGAGAATTTGGGTGCTGATTTGAACTTTGAGAACGGACACTTAAGGATATCTCCCTCTAGTGAGCTTAAGACAGAAATCTTAAACTGTGGTGAATCTGCTCTTTGTGCACGCCTTTTTACTCCGATAGCCGCGGTTTTTAAAACAGCTTTTACAATTACTGGTGTGGGAAGTTTGCTTAATCGTCCAGTGACCGAGAGCTTCAGTGTTCTTAGGCAAATGGGTTGCGTTTTTGAATCTCTCAATGATAAATTACCAGTTAAATTTACCCAAACAAATATTAAAAACGGTCAGTATTATGTCGATGGTAGCAGATCTTCGCAGTTCATTTCTGGATTGATTTTGGCTTTGTCGGTGGTCTATGGCGATTCTGTAGTTGTTGTGAAAAATCCAGTTAGCATAGACTATATTTTAATGACTATCGATGTCGCCAAGTCTTTTGGAGTTGAAATTAGATATTCTTTTGAGACGAAAGATGAACTTAAAATTGAAATTCCAGGAAATCAAACCTTTAAACCTGGTTCGCACTCGATTGAGGGAGACTGGAGTGGAACCGCCAATATTCTAGTAGCTGCAGCTATAAACGGTAGCGTAGGAGTAAAGGGATTGTCTGCAAACTCAATTCAAGCTGATAGAGCTATCTTAAAAGTTTTTGACCTCGCCAATGTTAAATATTATTGGAAAGATAGCGTTTTGTTTGTCGAAAAATCAGAAATTAGTGCTTTTGATTTCAATGCTGTCGATTGCCCTGATTTAATACCAGCTTTGGCAATTTTAGCAGTTTTCGCCTCTGGAACTTCACATATTTCGGGAGCATCCCGATTAAAATATAAAGAAAGCTCAAGAGCTGATGTGCTTAAAACCGAATTGAGAAAAGCAGGAATAACTGTAAATGTTGAGTGTGATATTTTAAGCATAAAAGGTGGACAGGAAATAAAAACTGCATGCCTAAATACTCATGGTGATCATAGAATGTCTATGTGTTTCTCAATATTATCACTATTCTCAGTTGAAGAAATTAAAATTGAAGGCCGTGAATGTGTCTCAAAATCTTGGCCCGAGTTTTTTGATGTTAT
>CAZOHR010000235.1:1220-3260 GCA_964579045.1 uncultured Bacteroidales bacterium
CGATTTATACCGTCACTTTGTTACAAAAGTTCTTCATTTATACCGTCACTTTGTTACAAAATGATTATATTTGTAAAAAAAATAAACTATGTTTTACAGGAATTTATTGGAAAAATTAAGACAATGGGCAGCAAGGCCAGAACGGAAGCCACTAGTTTTAAGAGGAGCAAGACAGGTTGGAAAAACTTCAATAATCCTTGAATTTAGCAAAGAGTTTGAGAACTTTTTGCATCTCAACCTAGAAGAAGGAGAGTCTAAGCTTCTGTTTAATACTAATGCAAGTATTGATGAATTATTAACATCCATATTTTTATTTTGTAATAAAAAGAAAAGATCTGGCAGAACATTATTGTTTATTGATGAAATTCAATGCTCGCCAGAAGCGGTTGCTAAATTGAGATATTTTTATGAAAAGGCATCCGATATTCATGTTGTTGCAGCGGGCTCATTACTTGAGTCTTTAATTGATAATACAATTTCTTTTCCCGTTGGAAGAGTAGAATATCTTGCAGTAAGGCCATGTACATTTGATGAGTTTTTGGGCGCTATGGGTGAAGATGCACTAAAAGACTCACTTTTACAAATGTCAATACCAGATTCACTTCATAATAAGACTATGAGTTTGTTTAACACTTATACCTTGATTGGAGGAATGCCTGAGGCAATATCACATTTTAGCAAACATCGTGATTTATTAGCATTAAGAAATGTTTATGAATCTTTGATTGTAGGTTATATGGATGATATTGAGAAATATAGTAATAATCCGACAATGACAAATATTCTGCGACATTTAATAAAGACAGGATGGAACTATGCAGGTCAAATAATTAAATTTAATGGTTTTGGAGAATCGGTTTACAGATCAAGAGAAATTGGAGAGGCATTTAGAATCTTAGAAAAAACTATGTTGCTAGAATTGGTATATCCGACAACTGGATTTGGCATACCCGTTTTGCCTGAAATAAAGCGTTTTCCAAAACTTATTTGGCTTGACACTGGTCTAGTTAATTATAATGCAAATGTTTTTAAAGAAGTTTTTGGTGCAAAAGACATTATGGATGCATGGCGTGGACGTATAGCCGAACATATTACTGCACAAGAAATCTTAGCATCTGACGACAGGGTGTCTTTCAAACGTAATTTTTGGGTAAGGAATAAAAAAGGATCCGAATCAGAAGTAGACTTTGTTATACAGTCAGAAAATAGATTGATTCCAGTTGAGGTGAAGTCTGGACATAATTCCAAGCTTAAATCACTACATATATTTATGGATGAAGTTAATCATGATATTGCCGTGCGTGTATGGTCAAATAGTTTTTCTGTTGATAATATAGTTACTCGTTCTGGCAAGTCTGTTAGACTATTTAATATCCCTTTCTATTATGTAAATTCAATTAATAAAATGATAGATAGATGATTTTGATTTACGAAAATTAAGTAGAAAAAGAGTAAATTTTCAGGAATTATGTAAAAACTAGAATCCTTTTTTATAGATGTAGTTGGTACTTCGGCTCCCACAGGCTCTCGTTCAATGTCATTAAGTTAAGCCCATAAAAATGCAACTTAATATTCTTTACGCCTTGAGTTGTGCAAACGGTTAATGCCCTACGGGCAAAAGACACATCATGCAGTTACGTTTTTACTGACATTTATGCCCTACGGGCAAAAGAGTTATAGCCCAGAGGGCTTTAACGTCAGTAAAAAGGACAGCAATCGTGTCTCAACTTTGTCCGTAGGACATAAACCGTTTTGTAAAATCCTTAAATTATTGACATTGGGCTCTCGTTCGTGGCTGCTCAGGAACCATAGTTGGTAGTTGGTGTGGGTTTGCTTAGCAGCTATCGCTTTTTGGAATTATACTTATGTAAAAAAAAACAGAAACTCAAGTATACAATTCACCTCCGCCACGGCGGAACAGATAACTGCTTACTAAATTAAAACAGAGGCTTAAATAATTATGAAAATTAATCATATATTTGTTCGTGTAAAAGTGATTTTTTAGTGAGTTGGAATTTGTGCAATAATTAACAACAAAGC
>CAZOHR010000235.1:3270-6090 GCA_964579045.1 uncultured Bacteroidales bacterium
TAAATAGGCTATGAACAGCTTCGGTAGAATATTCAGAGTGTCAATATATGGAGAATCACACGGTTCTGAAATCGGTGTTTTAATTGATGGATGTCCCGCAGGTATCGGCATTTCTGATTTAGATTTTGCTACTGATATTAAACGCAGGCAAGCGGGCGGCATCGGCACTACATCGAGAATAGAGAGCGATTCGCCAATGATAAAAAGCGGAGTTTTCAATGGGTTTAGTAGTGGATCACCATTACTAATTTCGTTCGAAAACAATAACACAATATCTTCTGACTATAGATTTGATGGATTCTTTCGTCCGGGGCATGCTGATTTTACAGCATTTAAGAAATACAAAGGATTTAATGATCCTAATGGCAGTGGACACTTTTCGGGTCGACTAACTTTAGCGCTAGTAGCAGCTGGCGTTGTTGCAAAAAAGATAATTCCCGAAATCAGAATCTCTGCAAAGATTATCAGTGCTGGTGGAAACACCGATGTTGAGTCGGCAGTGCAAAATGCAGTTTTAGAAGACGATTCCATTGGTGGAGTTGTTGAGTGCTGTGTTAATAATTTGCCGATTGGTTTAGGTGAACCATTTTTCGATTCTGTTGAATCTCTTATTTCTCATGCAGTTTTTGCCATTCCTGGAGCAAAAGCAATAGAGTTTGGCGAAGGGATAAAATCGTCCACAGTAAAAGGCTCCGAATTTAACGATGTCTATAAAAATATCCATGGAGCCACAGAAACAAATAATGCAGGTGGAATAAATGGTGGAATTACAAATGGCAATGAGGTTTTCTTTCGGGTTTTCTTTAAGCCAGCCTCAAGTATTGGGAAATCGCAGCAAACGCTGAATTTTAATTCTAACCAAACCAGCGAATTTAAAATTAATGGACGCCACGATGCATGTTATGCCCTGCGCACTCCCGTTGTAGTTGAAGCGGTTACTGCTATTGTATTTGCAGATCTTAAATTAATATCAGGATTATAAGATGAAAGGTTTTTTACAGGAAGTAGCCGAAAATATCCTGACGGATTATCAGGACTTACGAAATCTTGAGATTATTGTACCAAATCGTCGTACAGGACTGTTCCTAAAAAAAGCAATTGCCGACACTGCTGGCAGAACTTGCTGGATGCCAACAATTACAACAATTCAGGATGTATTCCTTAGCAACTCAGAGATTCATTCTGCCGAGGATTTACTACTTATCTACAGATTGTACAATATATTTATCAGACATACAAAATCCACAGAGAGTTTCGACGATTTCTATTACTGGGGTGAGATGATTTTAAGCGATTTTGACGATATTGATAAGTATCTTGTGGATGCATCAAAACTCTTCCTAACAATTAGAGATATAAAAGAGATTGACAAAAACTTTGATGGATACGATGAAGAAGAACTCGAGATTATTCGGCGTTTTTGGACAAATGTAAGTCAGGCTGATTTGAGCGTTCACAAACAAAAATTCCTCGATTTGTGGGATAAGATGTCGGCAATTTATAGCGATTTTACAAGTGAGCTTTTAAATGATAAAATTGCATATACTGGCTTAATCTACAGGGACGTAGCAGTGCGAATCAATGATTGTAGATTTGCAAAGTCTGATTATGCAGTTATTGGTTTTAATGCTCTTAACAAGTGCGAAAAGGCTATGCTTTCTCATTTAAAACAAACAAAGAACACTAGATTTTACTGGGATGCCGATAAATACTACATAAATAATGAATATCAGGAAGCAGGGCGTTTTCTGAGAGATAATATTCGTAGGTTCGGCGCTTATAACAATATCGGAATCGTAGATTGTATAAAGCCTATAAAAAAGGACATTGAGGTTATCATGGCACCATCGCCTGTAAGCCAAGTGAAGATGATTGCCGAGATTCTTGACAAATGGAAAGCTGAGCTTGACTTTAATCCAGAGAAAACTGCAATTGTTTTAGGTGACGAAAATCTTCTTATTCCGCTGATGTATTCGATTCCACCATATATGGAGCCATATAATGTGTCGATGGGCTTTCCTGTTAAGAATTCAGCTTCATTTGGATTTGTTTCACATCTGGTAAATCTTCGCCGCCGAGAAAGGAAGAATCGCGATATCGTTACATTTTACTTCAAAGACGTTATTTCGTTGATAAATCACATTTTAATAAAGGATCTTTTCCCCAATGATTCTAAGAGGCTTGATTTACTGATTAAGAAAGATAAACTTATTTACATTGACAGTGAAATTCTGAGTATAAATCCTCTCTTTTGTAAGTTATTTTCTCCCGAAATTAAGGATGTCTTTGATTTGAGCAATTGGTTTAGCTCTTTATGTGCTGATTTGTTAATTGAAATTAGTGCTAATGATGATTTTGCAGTTGAATCGGAATATTTAAGCAAGATTGCTAGCAGAGTTTTGGTTTTGAAGGACTGTATTGCCAATGACAAAATTGAAATTGAGCGAAATGAAATTTTCTTTAAACTATTGTTGAATGCCGTTCGCAGTCTTAGCGTTGCCTTCGAGGGAGAGCCATTAACAGGAATGCAGGTTCTTGGATTTCTCGAAACTCGTTGTCTCGATTTTGACAGAGTAATAATGCTTTCGATAAACGAAGGTGTTTTTCCAAAAAAGTCAGCAGCTCAAAGTCTCATTCCATATAACTTGCGACGATTTTACGAATTACCATCTATAGAATTCCAGGATAGTATTTTTGCGTATTATTTTTATAGACTTCTGCAGCGTTCCAAAGAAATTAAAATAATCTACAGTGCTCAAGCTGGGGATACGGCATCAGAAGCATCACGATTTATTGCACAGATAAAGTACGAACTCGGTC
>CAZOHR010000236.1:0-6082 GCA_964579045.1 uncultured Bacteroidales bacterium
GGAAAAGAAAAGAATCAACAGATAAAAAAACCTCTTTGAATGATGCTTTGAGGGAGAATGATGTGGCAGTGTAAAATAAGGTAGTAGATTATATGAATGACAAAGATTTTTTCAAGAAGCAATCAGCTTTAACGGCAGCAAAAACTAGAATATATGAAGAATATATTAAAGGATATTTGCCTAAATTGCTTATGACTTTTGAGAAAGTTTATATAGCCGATTTATTCTGCGGTCCCGGGAAAAATGGCAATAAAAATGGGAGTCCTTTAATACTGATTGAAAGTTTAAATTATATTCTTTCATCTGAACAGTTTAAAACAAAAAATAACTTAAGGGTCTTTATCTTGTTTAATGATGAAGATTCTGCAAGCATTGCCAATTTAAATATTGAACTTGAGAAAGCTACTTATGACAGAAATATTATAAGCATTAAAGTCGAGAACAAGAAATATGAAGAATTAATGCCAGCAGTTTTTCATAAATTAGAAAAAATGACGCTACCCAAATTCTTCTTCCTCGACCCGTTTACTTATTCCAATGTGAAAGTAGAAGATCTGAAGAAACTACTTTCGTTATCAAACACAGAGGTATTATTATTTATTCCTATTTTTCATACATACAGATTTTCCAATGCTCAATTTGAAGAATCACACCTTACTAGGATATTTATTGAGCAATACACAGAAGCTGGGATTACTGATTATCAAAATATTCATTATTTCATGGCATCTGTAAGAAAAAAGTTGCTTAAAACGATTGGAGCTCCTTATGTAAGATCTGTTTTGCTTGATGGTGGAGGAAGTAAGAATTCTTTGTTTCTGCTGACTAAGCACATTAAGGGCATGCTTCTAATGAATAAAATAGCTTTCAAAATGACAGAAGATGGGAATTGTTATCAAACTAAAAATGAAGGAGTAGTATCTCTATTTGATAGTAGTGAAACAACACTGAATTTCGCAAATTATAGTATAATTTTAAAGGAGTTTTTATTGAAAAAAGATAGAACAAACAAAGAAATTGTTGAATTCACAATTACAAACTGTTTTTTGCCAAGACATGCTAAAAATGAACTGGTAAGATTTTCAGACAGTAATAAAGTTAAAGCTTATGATGAGAATAATTGTGAAATAACGAATAAATCAAAGTGGAATATTGCCGAGAATATTACAGGTATAACAATTTTTAAATGGGTGAATTTATGAAAAAATACAAAATAGAGTGGACAGAACAAACCTGGAACCCATCCGCTGGCTGCACAAAAAAAAGTGCTGGTTGTAAGAATTGTTATGCCGAAACTATGGCAATTAGACTTCAAGCAATTGGTGTTGAGGGTTATGAAAATGGATTTGGTTTTAATGTTGTTCCAAGTCGTCTGAATGATCCTATTAAAAGAAAAAAGCCAACGGTATATTTTGTGAATTCTATGAGTGATATTTTCCATGAAGATATGCCGCTTGATTATTTAGATTGTATTTTTGATGTAATTGAGAAAACCCCACAACATACTTACCAGATTCTTACCAAAAGAGCGGATAAAATGTTTGATTACTTTTTTGCAAGGAATATTCCTAAAAATATCTGGCTTGGAGTAACTGTTGAAAATAGAAAAGAAGGCTTACCTAGAATTGATTTTTTAAGAAACTTAAACGCAAGTGTGCTTTTTCTATCGGTTGAGCCATTGTTGGAGGATTTGGGAGAGATTGATCTTGATAATATTGATTGGGTTATTGTTGGTGGCGAGAGTGGAAGCAAAGCCAGACCAATGGATGAAAGTTGGGTTGTAAATATCAAACAGCAATGTGAATCAAAAGGAATTGCATTTTTCTTTAAGCAATGGGGAACCTGGGGCGCAGATAAGGTAAAGAGAAATAAAAAAGAGAACGGCAAAGAGCTAAACGGTAAAATATGGCAACAATATCCCGAAGTTATCGAACAGAAATATGCCATTGCAGACTAAAAATTGAGTGACTAAAAAATGATAATAGGATTCGACGCAAAGCGAGCATTTGTAAACAAGAGTGGTTTGGGAAACTACAGCCGCGACATAATTAGGTCGCTGCAAGATTTCTATCCAGATAACACATATTTGCTTTTTACACCGGAAATGAATTTTGAATTGCTCGAAGAAGAATACTGTAAAAATGTAATTTTGCCAAAATCGAAGTCAAAAATTGGGAAATCATACTGGCGAAGTTTTAAGATGGGAGAATTAATTGCAGAACATAAGGCCGATATTTTTCATGGATTAAGTAACGAGCTCCCCTTTGATATAAACAAGTCAAAAGCACTAAAAGTTGTTACAATTCATGATCTTATTTTTATCAAATTCCCACATTTATACAAATTTGCAGATAGAAAAATTTATTATCGCAAATTTTATAAATCTTGCATAAATGCTGATAAAATTGTGGCAACAAGCAATCAGACAAAAGATGATATTATTAAATATTTTGGTATCTCTGAGAAAAAAATCGAAGTAATTTATCAATCTTGTAATCGATTGTTTTCAGAAAAAAACATGCAGTTGAAACATGCCGAAATAAGGATAAAGTACAACTTACCTGAAAATTATATCCTTACTGTTGGAACAATTGAAAGAAGAAAGAATGCTCTTAATGTCGTAAAAGCAATTTGCTTGCTTAATCTAGATGTTAAATATGTTATTGCTGGAAGAAGGACCCCGTATTGTGACGAAATTCTTACTTATGCTCGAGAGAACAATATCTCTGAAAGGATAATTGTTCGGGAGGATATTTCCAACATAGATATGCCAATAGTTTATAATATGGCAGATGTTTTTGTGTACTCATCAATTTATGAGGGCTTTGGAATTCCTGTTATTGAGGCGTTTAATGCTGAAGTTCCTGTAATTACCTCAAATAATGGCAGCACCGCAGAAATAGGAGGTAAAGCTGCTGTTAAAGTCGATGTGAATAATCCCAAAGATATTGGAGTTGCTATAATGTCAATTTTGGAAAGTAGTGAGTTGAGAAAACAATTAATTGAAGATGGGAAAAAGCGTGCTGAACTTTTTGATAATCGCACGGTTTGTAATAATATAATAGATTTTTATAAAAAATTATGAAAGAGATAATTAACGAAACGGTAAATATTCTTAAAAAAGGTGGCGTAATTCTGTACCCCACCGATACAATTTGGGGATTAGGTTGTGACGCAACAAATGAATTGGCGGTATCCTCAATTTATGCTACAAAGCAGCGCGATGAGAGCAAAAGCATGTTGATACTGGTTGATTCTTTAGAAATGTTAAAATTGTATGTTGATTATATTCCAGATGTCGCTTACCAACTAATAGATGCAACTACAACTCCTTTAACGATTATATATCCGAAAGGAAAGAATCTTGCAAAAAATCTGTTTGCTACCGATGGTTCAATAGGCGTGAGAATTGTTAAAAATGATTTTTGTTTCGAGATGATTAGGGAATTTGGCAAACCTGTGGTATCAACTTCTGCAAATCTTGCTGGACAAAAATCGCCACTGGGATATTTCGATATTAGTAACGAAATAAAAATGGCCGCCGATTTTATTGTACCTTTGCGCCTGGAGGAATTGTGTACCAGCAAGAGTTCAGATATTGTAAAGGTCTCGCGTAATGGTCAAATAGAGGTAATAAGATAAAAGAAAACTCCGGCTAATCTTTTGGGGAAGACCGCCGGAGAAAAATTCAGACATTTTCAAAAAGTTACCATTCATTCATTTCCAAATACAGTGCCAAAAAAATTGACAACAATAAAATCATATGTTTCAGAATTGTACAAAACTCTCGGAGGGATTTATTCTGTAGATGAGGCTAAAGCAGTAGCTATTTATTATGTAACAGGAGTATTAAACTTGTCGAATACTGAATTTGTAATTCGGCAATCGGAATTTCTCACAGACGAAGAACTTGCAAAACTTAACTCTAAGAGTGATAGACTTATTGCTGGAGAACCTGTACAGTATATAGTTGAGAAGGCATATTTTTATGGCCTTAGCTTTTATGTTGATAAAAACGTACTCATTCCTAGACAAGAAACTGAGATTTTGGTGGACACAATAATTAAAAAATATCAGTCTGCTGAAAAACTTCGAATACTCGATATTGGAACTGGTTCGGGATGCATAGCAATAAGTTTAAAGAAAAACTTGCCAGAATCAGAATTAGTTGCTCTAGACATTTCCCCTGGAGCATTATCGGTTTGTAAAAAGAATGCATCGCTAAATAATCTTGAAATAGAAACACTTAATCATGATATTTTATCAGAAAACAGAATCAGAAATCTCGAGAAGTTTGATATAATCGTGAGTAACCCCCCATACGTACTGCCCTCGGAGATGTTGATAATGCACAAAAATGTTGTTGACTTTGAACCATCCACAGCTTTGTATGTACCACAAGACAACCCATTGCTTTTTTATCGACAGATTGCATTAATTTCTTCAAAATTATTGAAAGAAAGAGGTGTTTTGTTTTTTGAAATAAATGAAAATTTTGCTTTAGAAGTTATAGAATTAAATAAATCATTTGGTTTTAAAAATCATGAGATTATTCAAGATTTGAACAATAAACAACGATTTGTAGTTTCGAGTTTATAATTTTGTTATTTTTGTGAAAACCTTAAATTTAAAACGATGAAAAAAGCTATTTTTATTATTGCATTAGCCGTTTCTGCAGTTTATTTCTTCTCATCATGCGAAAGAGAAAGCAGTGCCGACGTAAATCAAGACAGAATTTATGTTTTATATGAGTTGGTTTACACCGAATCTACTGATATAACTTTTGCAAGATCTTCTTTCTTTTTTGGTAGCATTACAGGAACCAAATTGGAATTAGCTGAGCCTAGTAATGTCTTGTTTGAAACAACGCCCATGGGCTTTATGGATGCATTGGCATATTATGAAACACAGGAAGCCGGTTTTGTTCAAAATGGAAATTTTACTTGGACTGATACCGAAGATCATGTTTTTGTTAATACCGTATATGTTAAGGAAATTGCTTTCCCCGAAGTTATGGATACAATCGTAAAAGGACAGTCGTATGAGTTAACATGGGTTGGTGACTCATTAACGAGCGATGAGAGTGTTTATGCTTTTGTTAATGGAACAGCTGAAAACGACGAAATTAATATTTATCAAACAACACAATTTGCCACCAGTATTCTTATGACTGCTGCTCAGACCGAAAAGTTAACTCCAGGAACAAACACTATTCTTATGCGAAGAAGATATAAAACTGATCCTCAGCAAGCAACTTCTGCTGGTGCTTCTTGCGAAGGTGTTTACGAAACTGTTACTGTGGATATACAGGTGAAAGAATAAAGACGCAGTTTTTATAAAATATTGATTTAAATGGGGATGAAACGTTGAGTTTATCCCCATTTTTTCGTTTGTTTGAATAAAAAACTTGTATGTAATAAACAAAAATCTCTCATATTTTGTTTCTAGAATTATTTAGTTTATCTGCTTTGTAAAACTTTTTGCATTTTTTTATTTTAACTATGTTGCTGATAATCAGCACAATAACATTTTTTGTTAAAATATTTTGTAAACAAATTAGATTGACTCTAAACAAATCATAATTCTTCTTGTTTAAAATATTGATTATAAGGTTCGGTTGAGAGAATTTTTAAAACATCCATATTTAATTTCTGGTTACAAATTGTTTCCAAAAAGAAATATCAAAATTTCTTAATTAGAATCAGACTAAATTAAAAAGAAAAAATTATGAAAACAAATATTTTAAAAAGGGAAATTGAAAAGGTGCAAATTGCAATATTGAGCATATTGGTAATAAGCTTTTTTTTACTGCCATTAAATTCGAATTCTCAAACCATAAAATCTTTTGATGAATACGAATCGGAGTTGACATTGGCTAAGTCAGGGGGAATAACATCTGCTGAAAAGCTTCATAAACTATACTATGAGTTTAATCCAGGATTAGTAATAAAAAACACAACTGTTACAGAAACATCTGTTTTAGCACCAGTTGTGATAGATGTAAACCTTTCCGAAATGTCTGGGCTATACGAAAAAAACAAAAAGTTCGAATCTGTAGAAATGATTAGAATAAATGTTGAGC
>CAZOHR010000237.1:0-6031 GCA_964579045.1 uncultured Bacteroidales bacterium
TTATTTAAACACAAACGAATTAGGAATTATCCCAACATCAAAAGTGTCAACGCAAAGGGCATTGGCATTAAATCTGTAAATCACACCTGATTGCATGTAGTCAACGGCATCAGAAATATATAGATTCGAGTTGTCGGGATCAATACCTATAGCATAAAAATTATTTCCATCCGATTTAATGTATTCTTGCTCGGGCAGGTTTGTTGTCGTTATTGGAAACCGGAAGATATCGGTGTTAATGTAGTAAATTGTATCTCCAGTTTTGTTAATTTTCATATCCGTAGCCTTGCTGTCATCGGTAAAAATAAAGCTTTGTTCAATTGCTAAAGAAGTAGTATTTATTTTTACAATTCCAGCTTCTCCATTGTATTCCGATTCGGGATTGCCTCCGTCGCACAAAACCCATAAGTCTTTATTCTTGTCTAATACTATTTTTCTAGGCTGCTTTAAAACTTCTATAGAGTCAATAAGTTCGTCATTTATAGTATTAATTACAAGAATCTTGTTATCGTACGACCACGAATTGATAAATAATTTGTTGTCACAAAAAACTATCTGCTCAGATGAATGTCGGTAATATTCTCCAGAATTATCGTCGATATTTATAGTACTAATTATTGAGTAGGTTTGTGGATTTACAACATAAATGCATTTTGAATACATATCGCTAATATATGCTTTTGTTGGACTCACAATCTGCATGTATCGTGGCGAAGTTAATCCTGTTATTTTTCCTCTAACTTTAAATGTATTTATATCGATAGCATAAATCTTTCCGCTATTATTTAGTACAATCCATGCAGTGGAATCGTAAATTGTGAGACTTTGCGCAACATCACCTAGTGGAATGCCATTTGCACGCAAAAAAACCGTGTTTTCGATTGTCTTGTCATTTTTATTGTAATAAGACAAAGATGCATTCCCATACATAAAATTACCCTCACAAACGATAAATACTCCACCATCACCAGCATCAAACTCTGTAATTGGACGCATGTCATCTTTCATACAACCAGAAAAAAACATCCCAGCTGCAATTATTAAGACTAATATGTATTTTACTCTTATCATATTATTTATCATCAAATCATTCTAAGTACTTCCTAACTTTCTCAGACGTTTCCATGTTCTCCCTTGGGTCGAACGATGGAAAGTCTTGAACATATCATCATACCTCCCCATTTTTCTAAGAATAATTAAATTCCACTTAAGTACTTTACACAGGCCGCCCCCTGAGCGACTTGTGCTGAGCGTAGTCGAAGTAAGTCGAAGGGTAGGCACTCTAGGCACTTCTCACCTAAACCTTACCGTTAACTGCACGCTATAATTCCTTCCAGGCATAGGCTGCCATAAGACCGACCTATACGATTCATTAAAAATATTATTCACTCTCACATTTAAGTCGAAGAAAAGCTTTTTTGACTCGAACATCTTTCCTAGCGACAAATCATTCATAAAATATGGGTAGATACTAACCAAAATTCCTGGTTCAGCAGCAGAAGTCGTAAATCTTTCGCTAAAGTAATTCCATTGATGCGAAATGTAGAATTTTTTGTATTCTACTCTCGAAAACAAATTGGCTGAGTGAACTGGAATGTAAGGTAGTTGTTTACCTGTTGAATTGTCATTTATAGAGCTAGTTTCAGACTTGTTTTCAGATCTTGTATAAGCATAATTTGCCGAATTCATAAAATAGAAATCCGAAATCATGTATTTTAGATTTGCATTAATATCAGCACCATAGGCTACAACTTTGTCAATATTCGCAGGTGTCCAATAACCCATAGCTGTCGGGCGCCACATAATCCAATCGGAAATATTGCTGTAATTAATACTTAACTCTGATTGCAAAATAAATTTATTTTTCTTAAGTTGATTCTGAATACCACCGTCGATACTATACCCTTTTTCGGGCACCAGTAATGGGTTCCCACCTGGTGAAAAATACAAATCGTTTAATCCGGGCAGGTTATAGTTT
This sequence comes from uncultured Bacteroidales bacterium, assembly GCA_964579045.1. Taxonomy (GTDB): domain Bacteria; phylum Bacteroidota; class Bacteroidia; order Bacteroidales; family ML635J-15; genus Bact-19. Next base: position 1,979 of record CAZOHR010000237.1, read on the forward strand.
CTAGCGATAGAGCTTTTAAGTAGAGTGTTTTCCGACAGATAGTATTCCGCAAAAACTGAAGGAATGAATGGACTCAATTGTTTATCATAGAAATCCTGTCGTAACAAAATGCCGAATCTTAGTTTATTTATTACAGATGAGTACATAGAAATCGTTAGACCACCTTCGTGTCTCCTTTTATCGTATGATTCGTTTCTGACTTTTTCTATTGAGTTTACATCATGATAATTGTAATTGAACCTTGTGGTAATTTCGGTTTTGTCGCTTAATTTGTATTTGTGAACTGCTGAATTAAATATTGAAATGGATTTACTTTTTGAGTCAACTACATTCAAATATCCTATTCCGTTGATGTAGTTAGTGCTATTGTAATTTAGATTCTGTATGTTTGCTCCCTGCGATACTTCAAGTTTTGATTTATCACCATACCACAGATACTCAGCCGAATAAATAAGCATGTTACCATTTTGCCTATTTATATTATTATTTAGTCCACTTTCATTTGTTGTAAGTCCAGGAACTCCCCTGTCTGACTCTTGATACCAAGCCTTTATTGAAGCAGTACTCTTTGCTCCAGGTCTAAAGAACAACTCCTGAGAGATTCCTTTTTTTGAGTAATCAGCATTTTTGCGACTGTCGATTTGTGCGTTTGTGATATCAGTATTGGCGAATTTAAAATCATTTTTAGAAAAATTCTGATAAGCTTTAGTTACAGATTGAAACTTGGTATTTCCAGCTTTTAATTCTATTAGATTATCGTAAGATGAATAACTTCCTGTAGAACTTACCAGTTTCACTCTTATTCCTTTTTCCCATATTGGCCTTGTATTAAGTTCGATTAATCCACCAATTGCGTTTGCATTTTTACTAAGAGAGGCTGCTCCATGATACAAAATTATATTGTCAGCAACCGCCAGAGGTATTTGCGACATATCTACCATTCCCAGCATTGGCGAGTTTAAACTAACATTGTTCCACGTAAGCTTTGTGTGCGAAGCATTTGTTCCTCGGAATGATGCTGTAGATAAGGAGCCCCGCCCGTATGATTTAATAAATACAGGTGTGTTCTCCGACAATAAAGATGATAAATCGCCCAGGACTTTATTTTCAATTATTAGCGAGTCAATTCTTGTGATTTTCGAACCTGTTTCGTTTAGATTTTTCTCTGCGAGGATAAAAACTTCATCAAAAACTCTAATACTGTCGGGAAAGAAAATATCCTGGCAAAATCCTGAAACAGAAATTGTCATAAAAAGGATAATATTTCTAAGTTTTTTATTCAAGAACTATAAGTTTTTGAGAGTATATATTTAAAGAGTCATCGATTTTTAAAATGTAAATACCAGCTGATAATTGCGAAATATCTGTCTTATACTCAGAAGCTGTGATCTGCTTCGAGAAGACAAGCTGTCCACTGTAGTCAAATATTTCAAGTTTAACTTCTCTATCTACAGAGATATTAATTGTCTCTTTAGCAGGATTTGGATAAAATGAATATGGATTTTGATTGAGAGATTTTACACTTTGATCAGTATGGATTATGCCAATGGCATCGAGGTCGAAACCGCAGGTGGCAAATGATGTTGGCCAAGCATCGTTGATAATAGTACCTTGAGAATCGTAGCTAGCATATTCTTCATTTACATTTCCAATAACATCAATGATTTTGATTTGTGTAATGTAATTTTTGTCAACAACAACGCCAGGAATATCATCAAGATTAAAAGGGACACCATAAAACACGGGATAAATTCCAGCAAGATTCTCAAATTGATTCCATTCTGTTGCTTCAAATCCTCCAATTTGATCGTTAAATTGACAATTTGTAATTGCTGGAAATCTTTCAAAATCAATACCATTGCTGCTAACTTCAACAAAAGCAAGTTCGACAAATGCCGTAACAAACTGAGTGGGAGGGGAGAATATTGCATTTTCGAATACTGCAAAATCGGGACCTGGGCCGTTAAAAATAGGCTTCTCAAATTGCAATATTACAATCCCTGAATCTCCGAGACTAACAAATTGTCCATCGGCAATTCCAATTGTATTTTCAGGATTACCACTCCATGCTTTATTTGAAGTTGTCCCAGCTTCGCTATAGGTAAAGGCAGTATCTGCGATGTTGATGTACCCACGTTCAACATCGGCAGACACAGCCCATGAAACAATGATGGACGAATCTTTGTGTATAGCATTAGTTTCTGATGGAAAAGTCTGCGCCATGCAGATTCCAATCCATGAGAACAAGGCAAATATCACAAGTAATAATTTCATTATTTCATTATCTTTTGTGTTGAACTTAATTTTCCATCCGTAGCCTGAATCAGATAAATTCCATCAGATAAATCAGAAATATTTTCTGATACTAGATTTGATGATGGTTTTATCTCGCGTAAAAGCTTGCCTGTAATGTCAAATAGCTTTATGGTTTTGATGGTTTTATCAGATTCGACAAACAGGATGTCAGAATTTATATAAACCTTTGGCTCAAAAATATTGTTCTGTGAAATTCCAACTTCGTCAACCCAAACATCAACAGTTCCTATACTTTCATTTCCTAATGCATCAGTAACTGTTACTGTGTAACTGGTACTTTCTGAAGGATTTGCCAAGGGTGTTTGAGAGTTATAATCATTGAGACCAGCTTGATTGCTCCATTCGAAAGTATAAGGCTGAACACCGCCACTTGCAAGTGCTTTTAGTTCAACCGATTCGCCACTATTAATATAATAGTTTGCGTTTACTTCTGTTTCTAATTGAGGAACTCCTTCTGGACATTCTTCTCCAACATTATCGATGCAGAAATATGCCGGAGTATTTACTCCATATTCTCCAGCATCGCTCGAATAAATATAGAAAAGAAGACTGTCGGCACCCTGTGCCCACGATAAGTCAATGTAAGTCCAATTACTCATTTTAAAATCAAGCTCAGCGTTTTCGAATCTGTAATCAGCTAGCATAATGTCGGCTGTAACTGCAATGTCGGTGACAGTATTAAATCCAGCAATATGTAATTTTAACCAGTGATTGCCATTTGAATAAAGATCGTTGTCAGCCATGTAAAGCGATGAATATGCGTTAAGCGAAATGAACATTCCAGGAATTTGCTCGGGTGCAATTTCTGTGTCAATTCTAATAATGGATGGAATAGGTTCGTAATTGTTCATCCAGTCGCCCATAATGTATGAAACTGCATAGTTTTCCGATGCCCATACCCCCTTTCCACTTGCAGAAGAAAATTCATTTGTGTAAGATAAAGTGGTTTGGTCAGTTTCATTTGTGTAAGCAAAGCCATTCCATGAAGTAGCACCACCTCCCCAATCGGTAAAACTGTTATAAAAAGTAAGATAGCCGCTTGTGAACTGTCCACTACCATCGCTGCCGTTCCAGTGGGATTCTGACTCAAGAGTTAATTCCTCGAAATCAACAAAATTTTGGGCATAAATCATTGTAACTCCGCAAAGAAAGCCCATTACTAAAAGTAAAATTTTTCTCATGTTAAAAACATTTTAAATAAAACAATAAATCATTACTTCATTGTCAATGTTAAATGCTACGGGATATTAAACACAAGAAAATCTCATATTCAGCTTTTGTCCCCGAAAGCATTTGAACTAATGACAGTTATTGGCAGGTCTTCTGACTTACTCTATGTTGCGATGCCTTCCCGGTACGTTTGGCGGACCAGTGACTTAAAATTTCGCAACACTTTAAAGAGCTTACAGCAGCGGGTACTGTTCAGGTTTTACACCTGATTCCCTCTTAGTTTCAGATTTGAAATCTGAAAAACCATAACGTGGCAAAGATAAGTATTTAATAATATTAACAGCAAAATATTTTTGATAATTTTACTGGTTGAACGGCTAAGTTTGATTCTGCTCTTGTTCTTACTACAATCCTTGTTCTAACTTCGGATGTTCAAATGTTCAAATGTTCTTACTTCAATCCCTGTTCTAACTTCGGATGTTCAAATGTTCAAATGTTCTAACTTCAATCCTTGTTCTAACTTCGGATGTTCTAATGTTCAAATGTTCTAACTTCAATCCCTGTTCT
>CAZOHR010000238.1:0-2809 GCA_964579045.1 uncultured Bacteroidales bacterium
CTTATTGGAATTCCACTTTTGTTAAAAGGCAGAATCTCAAGTCTACTACTATACAGATCACTGATTACCGATTACAGATCACAGAATTATACTAGAGTCTCTAAATAGTTATGAAATTTGAAATTATTTTAGGTTAAAATAAACCTTAAAATGTAAACTTATTAAAAGTACAAATACAACACCAACCAACTCAAACAAAGCAACTGTAATGGTTTTACATTTTTCTCAATAAGATATTAACAAATAGTTGTAGCAAAAATCGAAGTGTAAGATTTTAATCATACTAAATATTTAATATTTTTGCATCAGAACGAAATCGTGTTGCCATGAAAAGAACTTTACTATTATCACTTATTTTTACAGTAGTTATTTCTACTTATTCATTTTCTCAAGTATATCAGTTACCAAATGGAGGTTTTGAAAACTGGGATGGAACTGGCGCTGACGACGAGCCAACAAATTGGAATGCATTTCCATCCGCAGCCTGCGATTTAAGCTTCCCAGCTTCGCTAGGTTGTAATTCCGCAACAGAAACAAGACATGAGAAATCGCTTGATAATGCTCCTGGTTCATCTGGGGATTATAGTATAAAATTATTTGCAACATCAGTTCTTGGTGTAATGGCCAACGGAACCGTAACTACCGGACAGATAAGAATTGGTAGTACTACTGCGGCTAGTCCAGAGAATTACAATATCACGAGAACTGATGACGCACAGTTTAGGCAGTCTTTTAATGCAAAACCAGACTCAATTCGCTTTTGGGCAAAGTTTGTATGTCCTTCAGAAACTCAAACAGCGAAATTAGCTGCAATACTTCACAATAATTATGATTACAGAGACCCTGATGGTTCCGATTCAAATGCAGAATCGCATGTAATTGCAAAAGCCACTAAATATTTTACTAGAGGAGATCAAAACTGGGTGCAATACTCGGTACCTTTTGATTATAATCATCCTGCAAGTAATGAAGCATTCATACTAATTACTTTTACCACGAATTCAGAAAATGGTGTCGGATCTACTTCAGATTTTTTATATGTTGATGACATTGAATTTGTCTATAACACAAAATTATCAAACCTTAAGATTAATGGAAGCACAGTGGCAGGATTTAACTCCACGGTTTATAATTATTACGTCGACGCAGAATGTGGATCATCTTCAACTATTACCGCCGTTGCTCAAAGCGACAATGCCGAAGTTAGCATTACTCAAGCATCAGGATCAAATCCTGCTGTAATCACAGTCACCTCAGGCAATTCTACAGATACTTATCGCGTTTATTTCGATTTTTATACAGTAAACGATTTCTATGCAAATATCTGTCAAGGAGAAACATACAGTGACTATGGACTTGACCTACCAGCTCAAAACACTCCTGGAGTTTACAATTTCGAATCTGTTTATTATGAATCAGGATTATGCGACAGTATTGCAAATCTAGAGTTAACAGTTAGACCAGTGTTTAATAATGAGGCCATTAATGTTATGATTTGCGAAGATGGCGAATACAACTTTTTTGGAGACATATTGAATACTGCTGGAGAATATCAGAAAGTACTTTCGAGTGAATACGGATGCGACAGTGTAATTAATCTCAATCTTAGTATTGGCGAGTTTTACCGCACATATATTAATGCATCAATTTGTGAAGGAGAAGTTTATACTGAAAATGGATTTAACATATCTGTTGCAGGCATTGACACATTAACTTACACAGCAAACAATGGATGCGACAGCTTGGTTATTTTGACTCTCGCAGTTAATCCACCCTATGAAACGCATATTAATGATGTTGTCGCACCTGGAAGCGCCTACACCGAAAATGGATTTAATATCTCAGGTATTATTGCACCTGGTGTTTACCAGTACACTCTAGAATTATTGAGTAATGAAGGCTGCGACAGCATCATCATTCTTAATCTCACTGTTAATGGAATAAGAGAACATATTATCGCAGGAGAAGATGGAGTTTTTTCAATATACCCGATACCTGCTTATGATTGTCTAAAGTTTAAGTCCAAAGCTGAGCTAAAAGGAGAAATTTGCTTCGAGGTATATAATATCTATGGTGAAAGAACTTATTTTGGAAAATCTGCAAATCAGGAAACAAGTATTGATATCAGTGAGTTTGCTGCGGGAATCTACTTTTTAAAAATCATTGATATTGAGAATAAAATATATCTACTTAAATTTATTATTAACTGATGATAAAAAATAATACCATTCGTAACAATCTAATATACAGACAGTTAAATAAATAAATTGATTAAATATTATAGTTTTAAACAATTTAAATAAAAAAATCGTAATTCTTATGTTGTAAAAAAATAATTTTTAATTATTTTTACAGCAAGTTATTTAAGAGGGAAGCCGAAAACTTTAGAGTAGGCAAAAATGTTAAACTATTACAACTATGACAGAACAGAAACCCGTTCAGAAAAAAATGATGATGGTTTTGATTTGCTGGTTCGCCGGAACATTGGGAATTCACAGATTAATGATGGGATACAGCAACTGGTGGATTATGCTTCTCACTGCAGGTGGTTGCGGAATCTGGCAGATCTATGATTTAATTATGATTTTCACTGACAAGATGCCTATGGCTGACGGAAGACCATTGGAGTCATAATAATCTGAACAAAAGATTTAAACAGGGCTATCATTTTAGCCCTATTTTTTTTAAATTTAATTTTTCACTAATTATAATTAAAAAACCATGAAAAACTGTATTACATGCGGTGCGCAAATTGAAATGGATGTATTAGTTTGTCCTGTTTGCGGCGCAAATCAAAATCCTCAGGCTA
>CAZOHR010000238.1:2909-6011 GCA_964579045.1 uncultured Bacteroidales bacterium
ACTGGACATATCCTTATCGGTATAATTCAATTGGTAACATGGGGTGGTTGTGGTATCTGGACTCTTATTGACCTAATTCAAATCATTTCAGGCAGCTATAAAGATGCACAAGGAAGAACACTCAAAGGCAAAGATATTTTCTAAGAAATTATTTTTCTCTTATTTAAAAAAAAACATTGTAATAACCGGCGTTGCCGGTTATTATTTTATAGGTCTAATCCTATACATTTTTGCTGAAATAGACATCTTAATACCTTGTATCTGGAAATCTATATTCGACATAAGATGTCCAGGGTGTGGATTGACCAGAGCATTTATGTTTCTTTTACAGCTGGACTTTACGGCTGCATGGGATTCAAATGCGCTGATTTTTATTGTTTTTCCTGCGCTCAGCTATTATATCGTAAACGACATTGTGAAATTTGTCAAAAAAAACAGGTAAATTGGAGTTTTTAACAGAAAATACCTCTATAATTATTGCCTTGGTAGGGAGTCTACTAATCTTTGTTCTTTCTGCAGTTTTAAACTCCAAAAGTAAATTTGGTCTTGCCTTACTATTTTTAGTTGTTGGTGGTCTGATTTTAAGAATTTTAATATCGACGGACCTTTATCTTCATCCTCATGATGAAAAATTTCATGCATTGGTAGCTAAGAATATGATCGAGCATCCCTTCACTCCTACTTTATATGATAATCCAATTCACGATGTAGATTACCGCGACTGGGCAGCAAATCACATCTGGCTCCATAAGCAACCTGTTCCCCTTTGGGCAATGGCTGCTAGTATTTCTGTCTTAGGATCAACAGAATTTGCAGTGCGATTGCCATCAATTCTACTTTCCACACTTGGCATTTGGCTTCTTTATCAAATCTGCTTATTCTTCTTTAATGATAAAAATCAAAGAAAAATTGCTTGGCTAGCGGCTTTTTTACTTTCAATAAACGGACTGATTTTGGAATTAACTGGAGGCAGAGTTGCTACTGATCATTACGACATATTTTTTATGGTACTAATTCTTAGTGCTGTTTTCTTTACAGCTAAATTTGTTCAGACGAAGAATCATTTTTTCAATATCCTAGCAGGTATTTTTATAGGTCTAGCTGTTCTCACAAAATGGCTGCCCGCATTCATTGTTTTGCCAATATGGATTTTGCTGGTGTATGACTCTGGTAAGTTCAGTACAAAGAATATTATTTTAAACTTCTTGATTTTAACCACCATTTCAGTCATAGTCTTTTTGCCTTGGCAAATATACATTCATCAAGCATTCCCAGCCGAAGCAACTTACACGGCGAGTTTCAATCTAAGACATCTAACAGAAGTACTAGATAAACAAACTGGGCCGTTTTACTTCTTCATAGTACGAATGGGTACAAATTATGGAGAGCTTGTTTATTTACCAATTGTCTTTTTGGTTGTTTATCTTTTCCGCAATCATAAAAATTTAAAAATACTATCACTTGCAATTTGGATTTTTGTTCCTCTGATATTTTTCTCGATATCACAAACTAAAATGCAAGCATACATTTTATTTATTGCACCGGCACTTTTCATTATTAGCGCTTGGTTTTGGTATTATTTGAAAGACAGAAAGTTTGTTGGATTTAGCAAATACTTTTTTTATTTATTGTTATTCTTAATGATTGCTCTTCCAGTTAGGTACAGCCTAGAAAGGATAAAACCCTTTGCCGAAAAGGACAGAAATCCTGTTTGGTCACAAAACCTGAGGGAATTTAGCAAAAATCAAATCCCAGAAAAGTCTTTACTTTTTAATTATAGCCGACCTATAGAGGCCATGTATTACACAAATCTTACAGCTTATTCTACCTTACCCGATGAGCAAATGATTTCGGAGTATTTATCTGATGGATATACCATTTATATAAACATGAATGAAAATGTTTCTGAAAATTTGAAGGCGAATACTAGGCTTATATTCATAAAAATTGAATAAATTTGCAATATGGAAAAGAAGATAAATACTTACTTATTGGTTTTTGCCATTTTGGCTACGAGTTTTACTCTAATTTCGAGTATTTGTACTGCTCAGTCGCAAGATGTTAGCAAAGCGCCTGCAAAGCCTGTTATAAAAGCTGAGGAAATTGCAACCCAGCAAATTAAAGACTTAAAAGAAGGCGTTTTATTTGTTAGATTACAAACTAGGCAAAAGTCTATTGATGCGATGCGAAAAGCAGGACAGAATGAGCTAGCAGATAAAAAGCAAGCCGAGCAACTCGAACTCAACAAATGCATCATTTCTGCATTCAGAAAAGAGTTTGTTTTCTGCAAGGTGTATTTCTTTTACAGCGACGATTCAAAGAATATTCTAGACAAGAACTTTACACAGATTGTTTTTGTTAACGATTCGGCTATAAGAGATGAAAATATCAAGATAGAAACGCCAAATAAATTCTTTATCGCCGAATTTGGCACCTCAAGTCAAGACACTGCGTCATATTATTCACACACCGCTTACGAACCAGATGGAAATTTCTCATCAGGGCCAGTGCAAGTCTATTACGGAGGAAGTAATACCGGAGCCCACGGGTTAAAGATTATGAGTGATAGCTTTGTTCAATTACGTAAACCTTTCCCTTATTTCGTAAAATCTCCGTTTTTCAAAAGGAAATCATTTATTCCTGCCACCACTGTTGAAAAGATGAACTTAAACCTATTTAAGTTTTACGAAAGTGTTGTAAATTAAAGTTTAGGGAGCTGCTACTATTCTTTAGATTTTATTCGCTATTAAGTTTAAAATCGGCAGTTTGATTTTAATATTGTTGGTGGGTGAAAACAATTCAATCAGAGAACTGCCAAATTCCTGCAAATACTAATCTTCACTACCTATTTTGTTAAATTTCTTTTATTATAATCGTTTATAAATGTTTCCAAGGGTTCTTTCTCATATTCTCCTGTGCTCGGTTTTTAAATTTGAGTAGCCAATTCAATTTTTCTTCACAAAACATAATGATTGAAAATACGTGAATACTGAGTTATATTTTATCCTCCATTGTCATAAGAAGCTTTTATCCACTCTAATACGTCCTTATCAATGTCTTTTATATCAGTAATATTGATTTTATGCGAACACATTGAGTTTG
>CAZOHR010000239.1:0-5969 GCA_964579045.1 uncultured Bacteroidales bacterium
AAAACACCACTTTCGTCCATCTTTGGAATAATGTTATCGGGATCGATACCACGTTCTTCAGCATATCGTGCAAGTGATCTTGCTGCAGTAATTGCCATGTTGTCAGTAATCTTGCGTGCACGAACAATTAAAGTACCTTTTAATATCCCCGGAAAACCAAGCGAATTATTTACCTGATTTGGAAAATCGCCTCGTCCTGTAGCAACAATAAATGCTCCTGCGGCCTTAGCTGCATAAGGATAAATCTCTGGGATAGGATTAGCACATACAAATACAATAGATTTTGGTGCCATTGATGTAATCCATTCTGGTTTAATTACGTCAGGACCAGGTTTAGATAATGCAACCAAGACATCAGCACCTTTCATCGCCTCTGCAAAATCTTCGATACAATCTGGATTTGTGGTTTCACAAAGTTCCCATTTTCTATAAAATGCTGGGTCGTCTTTAATATCGGTACGGCCTTTATGTAATGAGGAAACAGAATCGAAGAGAATTATTTTTTTAGGATCACCACCCGCAGTAACTATTAATCTAGCAACTGTAGTATTAGCAGCACCTGCACCATAAAGTACAATGCGAACATTGTCAATTGTTTTTTCAGCAAGTTTTAATGCATTGAATAATCCTGCTAGGGTTACAGAAGCTGTTCCTTGAGCATCGTCATGCCATACCGGAATATCGCATAGATCTTGTAATGTATCAAGCACCTTATAACAATTAGGTTGTGATATATCCTCCAAGTTTACAGCGCCAAAACTAGGTTGAACCATTCTTACAAAATCAATAATTTTGTCTGGATCCTTCTCTCCTTTATCATTTGTAGAATCGATGCATAAAGCAACTGCATCTACACCACCTAGATATTTCATTAAGAAAGCCTTACCTTCCATAACACCTAATCCACCCGAAGGAGTAACATCTCCATCACCCAAAACGCGTGTTGAATCGCTAACTACAGCAACTAAATTGCCTCTGTTTGATAAATTGAATGATTCATTATTATCATCACGAATACCAGTAGATATAGCAGAAACACCAGGCGTGTACCATACATTAAACCAATTAAATCCTGGTAAAGCAGCTTTAGGAAGAACCTGAATTTTTCCGCCATAATAAGCATGTGCTGTTACTGAAAGTTTTTTAAGAAATATTGTCTGCGCTTTAGCAATGTTCTCTTCTGTAAAATCATCAGGAAATGCTCTTTTAAGATTGCTTAAATCAAGTTTAATTTTTTCCATTTAATTATTTTTAATTGTTTCTAACTTTTTATTAATTGTTATATTTTGGTGTTAAACTATTTGCAATTACAATACTAAGAAAAAAAAGCATTTAGAATTCCAAATTCTGTTTTCTGCTGAGAACTTTTTTTGCAACTGTTATTTACAAAACAACACTATCTTTTTTCTGCCAAGCATCTGCTAAATCCAGATCGAATAAATTCTCTATTAAGACGAGCTATATGGCTAATACTAATACCTTGAGGACATTCAGCTTCGCAGGCTCCAGTATTTGAGCAACTGCCAAATCCAAGTTCATCCATTTTTGCAACCATATCCCAAGCTCGCTTTACACGCTCCACTTGCCCTTGAGGCAATAACGCATATTGAGAAACTTTAGCAGCGACAAACAACATTGCAGAAGAGTTTTTACAAGAAGCTACACAAGCACCACAGCCAATACAGGCAGCTGCATCAAAAGCTTCGTCGGCTATATCTTTTGGGATCTTGTATGTGTTTGCTTCAACAAAAGCACCTACATCAACATTTACGAACCCACCGGCTTCCATTATTTTATCAAAGGCCTTGCGATCAACAACGAGATCTTTAATAATAGGAAAAGATTTAACTCTCCAAGGTTCGATAGTTATGGTTGCCCCATCCTTAAACGCTTTCATATTTAACGAGCAGGTAGTAATTTCCTGTCCTGGTCCATGTGGTCGTCCGTTTATTACTAAACCACAACAACCACAAATTCCTTCTCTGCAATCATGCTCAAAAGCAACAGCATCTTTGCCTTCCATGATAAGATTTTCATTTAGGGCATCCAACATTTCAAGAAAAGTCATATCTTTAGATGCATTATCCATTTGATATACTTCAAATCGACCTGTTTCTTTCGGTCCATTCTGGCGCCATACTTTAAGTGTAAGTTTCATTTAATTATATATTAAATTTTATACTCTATTAAATTTTATTTATAACTTCTTTGCTGCATTTGAACTTCTTCAAATTTCAATTCTTCCTTATGCAAAACAGGAGGGATTTTATCTCCCTGATACTCCCATACGGCAACAAAATTATATTCTTCATCATTTCGTAATGCCTCGCCCTCTGGAGTTTGATATTCTTCGCGAAAATGTGCACCACATGATTCTTTTCTATTTAGTGCATCTTGTAACATCAAGCGACTTATTTCAAATGATGAAGCTACACGCAAGGCTTTTTCCAATGTTTGATTCATACTCTTTGTATCACCAGTAAGCTTAATATCTTTCCAGAATTCTTCTTCCAGAATATTTACTTCTTCGATACCTTTTCTTAATCCTTCATCGTTTCTAGCCATTCCACATCGATTCCACATGATCATACCAAGTCTTTTATGAAAAGCCATTGGGGAAACCTTTCCATTATTAGTCATCAGTCTTTCGATGCGGGCCACAGCTTCTTTTTCGGCTTGTTCAAACTCCACAGTGTCGGTTGAGATTTTCCCAGTTCTAATATCACCAGCCAAATAATCATTAATTGTGATAGGTAAAACAAAATATCCATCACCTGAACCCTGCATTAAGGCACTTGCACCAAGACGATTTGCTCCATGGTCTGAAAAATTAGCTTCGCCAATAGCATAAAGCCCTGGAATAGTTGTCATCAAATTGTAATCTACCCATAATCCACCCATAGTATAATGGCCCGCAGGATAAATTTTCATTGGTTCTTTATAAGGATTCTCGCCTGTAATTTTACGATAGAGATCAAATAAGTTTCCATACTTATTTTTAATTGTCTTTTCGCCCTGAGCCTTTATCGCATCTGAAAAATCGAGATACACAGCATAACCAGTATCACCAACTCCAAAACCAGCATCGCAACGTTCTTTTGCAGCCCTTGAAGCTATATCACGTGGTACAAGATTACCAAAAGCTGGGTATCTTCTTTCCAAATAGTAATCCCTATCTTCAGTTGGAATGTCTTTAGCTTTTCTTTTATCATCTTTACTTTTTGGTACCCATACACGTCCGTCATTGCGCAAAGACTCCGACATAAGTGTTAACTTACATTGATATTCGTTGAGCTGAGGAATACATGAAGGGTGAATTTGCACAAAGCTAGGATTTGCAAAGAATGCACCTTTTTTATAAGCTGCATAAGCGGCTTCGCCACTAGAATTTACTGCTAATGTTGATAAGAAGAAAATTGTTCCATAACCTCCTGTTGCCAAGACTACAGCGTGAGCCGAATGTCTTTCAATTTCTCCTGTAACAAGATTTCTGCAGATAATTCCACGCGCTTTGCCATCCACAACTACTAGCTCAAGCATTTGCCTTCTTTCGTACATTGTTACGGATTTTTTTGCAATTTGACGCTTTAATGCACTATAACTACCCAACAGAACCTGCTGACCTGTTTGTCCTTGAGCATAGAATGTTCGCGAAACCTGCACCCCGCCAAATGATCTTGTGTTTAAGTCTCCGCCATATTCTCTTGCAAAAGGTACACCTTGTGCAGTAAGCTGATCAATGATGCTATTACTTACCTCTGCAGCGCGGTATACATTTGCTTCTCTGGCTCTAAAATCACCGCCCTTTATCATATCATAAAACAATCTTTCAACCGAATCATTGTCGTTAGGATAGTTTTTTGCGGCATTTATTCCACCTTGAGCAGCAACTGAATGTGCTCGTCGCGGTGAATCCTGAAAACAAAATGACTTTACATTGTAACCAAGCTGTCCCAAAGTTGCTGCTGCAGCGGCTCCAGAAACACCTGTTCCAACGATAATGATATCTATTTTCTTTTTGTTTGCAGGACTAACCATGCGTAACGAACTCTTATAATTTATCCACTTAGTTGCAAGTGGACCATCAGGAATTTTAGAAACCAATTTTGCCATTTTATATTTTCATTAAATTTTTGAACGAATCATTACAAACACTGGAATAAAAGCATATCCAACAGCCATCATTATCGAAAAAGCGATACCAATCACATTAAGAATACGCCTCCATTTTTTATTGCTTAATCCAATTGTTTGGAAAGCTGACCATATACCATGATATAAATGTAATCCAAGCGCTATTGCTCCGATTACATAAATTGAAATGATAATGTAACTGCGAGAGAAAGCTGCTACTACTAAAGCATAAGCATTTTCCATGGCTACTCCATCAATTACTACTTCTTCAAGTAATGGGTCTCCAGTGAACTTCATCTTCCAGAAAAAGTTAATCAAATGCACAACCAAGAAAGAAAGTACAAATGTTCCTAGAATTATCATATTGCGCGACATCCATGTGCTACCCACTGAAGAATCTCTGACTTCGTAGCGTTTCACTCCCGAATGATTTACATCACGTTGAAGATAATTCTGGATTGTGATTGCTATGGTAATGATTATGTGAAGAATAAAACCTATTATAAGAACGGGTTCAATAATTCTAATAACCGGATTGGATTCCAGAAAATGAGCAGCCAGGTTAAATAAATCTCCTGAATCATCAAAGACTATTAAAAGATTAATCAATAAATGCTCTGATAAAAAGAGGACTAGGAACAATCCTGTAATGCTTACCAGTAATTTTTTACCAATGGATGTTTTGAAAAAATACGTCATAATTGTTTGTTTAAAATTATTTCTTTAATTTTTAATAACCAAATTCTTTAAAATACTATTTGCCTTCCCATTCGGCACGTCCCTGTGAATATAAATCATTACCTAGGCAATCATTGATAACGATAAGAGGCATATCCTCAATTTCTAATCTTCTTACTGCTTCGGGTCCTAATTCGCCAAAAGCGATTACTTCTGATTTCTTTATAGTTTTAGATAACAAGGCTCCAGCGCCACCGGTTGCACCAAAATATACAGCACTATATTTAACCATTCCATCAATAACTTCTTGCGCTCGTGCTCCTTTTCCTATCATCCCTTTTACGCCTACACTTAACAACTGATTGGAGTATGGATCCATGCGATAGCTTGTTGTAGGACCAGCAGCGCCAATAACGTGACCTGGTTGAGCAGGAGATGGGCCAACATAAAAGATTACACTTCCCTCTGGATTAAATGGTAGTTCAATACCTTTATTTAAAAGATCTACCAATTTTGCATGTGCAGCATCTCTTGCAGAGTAGATAACACCTGAAAGAAATACCTCGTCGCCGATTTTCAATTGCTTCAACTGACTATCAGTTAAGGGTGTGGTAAGTTTTATGCTCATATCTGATATTTTAAATAGTTTTTACTTTTACTCTTGCAGCGTGACACTGTATGTTTACAGCAACAGGAAAACTCGCAATATGGCGTGGAAACTCCTCAACAAATACTTCTAATGCTGTTGTATTACCACCTAAACCAGCAGGTCCAATTCCCAGTTTATTGATAGCATGAAGCAAGTCTTTTTCGAGCGAAGCTAGTTCTACGTTAGAATTTCTCTGTCCGATTGGTCTCGTAACTGCTTTTTTTGCAAGATGAGCAACATAATCAAATGTTCCTCCAACAGCAACACCAACAATTATTGGTGGACATGGATTTCCTCCAGCCTGAGAAACTGTCTCAAGTACAAATTTCTTAACACCTTCCAATCCATCATAAGGGGTCATCATTTTTATGCGACTCATATTCTCGGAACCTCCGCCTTTTGGCAGCATGGTAATCTCTACTTTATCGCCAGGAACTATATGGCTATGAATAATTGCTGGAGTATTATTTCCAGTATTCTTTGGATTTGTAAGCGGATTGGCAACAAT
>CAZOHR010000240.1:0-2087 GCA_964579045.1 uncultured Bacteroidales bacterium
TCTCGAGATAACTAAACGAATATACACCAGGCTCGCTAAGCGTAAACACAGCAGTACCATTAATATCGGTTTTCGTCTTAAGTACTGTGCCCGTCGCAGTATTCCGACCGACAACTTCAACATTTGCTTTTGGAAGCATCTTAGTGTCGAGAATTGTAAAACTGTAAGTATGCTGCGCAAATATGGGTGCTGCAACAGAAAATAGAAATGCCAGTATCAATATCTTTTTCATAGTCTCGGTTTTAAAATTGTTTTGTATTGGAGTACGAATATATAACTTAATAATGTTTTAAAAAAGTATGTAGGAACAAAAAGTTTTTCCACTGTACTTATGTTGAATAAGATTTATTGTTAACAAAAATTAGCCGCGAAAACACGAACGGTTTTAGCCCTCACTTCGATACACTCAGTGCGGCGCAGCGCGATGCGGTGAGCGGTGTCGAACTGAAGCTAAAGCATTCGCCGCAACGGAACCAAAATCTTTTAAAAAGAAAAACAGCCACGAAGACACAAAGGCACGAAATTCCACAAAAAAAAGAAAAGAACCCTTTCGTGTACCTACGTGTTTTCCTTCTTGGGTCGCGAGGGCTAAAGCTGTTCGTGGCAAAAAAAAGAAAAATTCCTTTCGGGGACTTTCCTCGCAATAATTATTATTTTTAATGATGTTTAACTTTAACTTTGCAAAATAAATTTTCACTTATGAGAGCATCTATTCTTAGTATTGGCGACGAGATTTTGATTGGACAAATTGTAAATACTAACGCTGTTTGGATTTCGCAAAAACTTAATGAGGTTGGAGTAAAAGTAAATTATATTTATTCTGTTGGTGATAACAAAGCTGATATTGTTGAGGCAATAGAAACTCTAATGAAAAAAACCGAGATTGTCTTAATTACTGGTGGACTTGGTCCTACAAACGACGATATTACAAAGAATGTGCTTTGCGAAATGTTTGGAGCTAAGTTAATTTTAAGTGATGTAGTTCTCGAAAACATTAACGAACTTCTAAGTAAGCGTGGGTTTAAAATGAACGCTAACAATCACAATCAAGCTATGGTTCCCGATATTGCAAAAGTCTTAAACAACAAGATGGGGACTGCCCCGGGAATGCTTTTCGAGAAGAATGGCAAATATCTTATTTCAATGCCAGGCGTGCCATTCGAAATGAAACATTTGATGGAGACACAGGTTTTGCCGTTTATAATAGACACATTCACAACCAAACCAATTATTCACAAAACTCTAATGGTTGTTGGCTTACCCGAATCAATGCTGGCAGAGAAAATTGCAGATTGGGAAAATGCTTTGCCCGAATTTGTACATCTTGCATATTTACCTTCTCCAGGATTTATACGCCTGCGATTGAGTATCTATGAAGCAGAACCCGAACACATTTCTCTGATAAGTGAGCTTACAACAAGTCTAAAAAAGTTTATTCCTGACAATATTTTTGCAGAAGAAGATGTAAAACCAGAAGTTTTAATCGGCAATCTGCTAAAAGCACAAGGAAAAACACTGTCAACAGCCGAAAGTTGCACTGGCGGAACAATTGCTGCGATGATAACTTCAGTACCTGGAAGTTCGGCTTACTTCAAAGGATCGGTGGTTTCGTACGATAACGAGGTAAAACAAAATGTTTTAAAAGTTAACCATAACGATTTGTTGCAGTATGGAGCGGTTAGTCAACAGGTAGTTGAACAAATGGCTACTGGTGCATTGGATTTATTAAAAACTGATTATGCAATTGCAGTAAGCGGGATTGCAGGTCCCGATGGCGGCACTCCCGAAAAACCGGTGGGAACAATCTGGATTGCAGTTGCATCGAAAGAAAAAACTATCAGCAAAATATTCCATTCATTAAATAACAGAGAAATAAATATCTTACGTGCAGCAAATACAGCTTTGGCAATGATGGTGGAGATGCTTAGGTAGGAAGCATGCTCCATGCTCCATGCAAAACAATCCTCTTAAAATAATAATAATTTTATTTAAATATTTGACTTATCACATAAAATGTGTTATATTTGTAACGTAAAGTTTGTAACATAAAGTTTGTAACATAAAGTTTGTAACATAAAGTTTGTAAC
>CAZOHR010000240.1:2187-5958 GCA_964579045.1 uncultured Bacteroidales bacterium
TAAAGTTTGTAACATAAAGTTTGTAACATAAAGTTTGTAACATAAAGTTTGTAACGCAAATAATGTAATAGAATTAAGTAATTATGGCAGCAAAAGAAAATGAACCCGTAAATCCGTTTCCAGTACTGGACTACATTTCACCAGAATATTTCTGTGATCGCAAAGACGAAACAGAAAAAATAATTTCCGCATTTAAAAACGGAAGAAACATCACATTAATATCTATACGTCGACTTGGGAAAACAATTCTCTTGAAACACATTCTTAACAAATTACAAAAGGAAAAGAACAATCGAATTCTGTTCATTGACATTATGCCAACAGAATGTTTGAAAGATTTTGTAAAAGTATTTAGCGATGCTATTATAAAAGACGAGAAAAACAATCGTGGATTCTTGGAAAAGGTATCAGCTTTTGTTGCAGGAATAAGAGGAAAATTGGTATTCGACGACTTATCCGGAATTCCATCAGTTGAAGTAAGTGTTGCCGACGAAAAAGAAGCAGAACTAAGCATAAAAAAGATTTTTGAATATCTGGCTGCTCAGAAATCAAACTATATAATTGCTTTTGATGAGTTTCAGCAGATTACAAATTACCCCGAAAAGAATACCGAAGCAATTCTGAGAACATCAATACAACATCAGCATAAGGACAGCTTTATATTTTCAGGTAGCAGTAAAGATATTCTTAGTTCGATGTTTAGTGATTACGGAAAACCTTTTTACCAGAGTTCCGATATAATGGAACTAAAGAGAATAGATCCTGAAGTTTATACTACCTTTATTCTGAAGCATTTCAAAAAAAGAGAAAAGAGTATTGATAAAAATCTGATTTCTCATTACATTGAATTTTACAACAATCACACATATTATGTACAGTACTTTTTCAACCGGCTTTTCGAATATTCCAAAGAAGCTATAACTGAGAAAGAAGCAAGATTAGTCGAGGATATTATTCTAAAAGAGCGCGAATACATTTATTTTGGGTACAGAAACCTCCTAACCTCGGTACAGTTTTCGGTGATGATTGCAATTGCAAAGGAAGGCAGTGTTGAGCAGATAAATGCTGGAAGTTTCTTGAGCAAATATAAGCTATCGCAACCTAGCTCTGTTGCAGCAGCAGTAAATGCATTGATTGAGAAACAGATGATATATTATGAAGACAATAAGTATCGTCTTTATGATGTATATCTTGAAAAATGGTTGAAGAAAACGTTTTAAGGTCTATCTCTCAACAACAATCTTTGTTAAATACTTTTCGCTGCCCGAAACTAGTTCTAGCAGATAAATGCCATTTGCTAAGCCAGAAATATCAATTCTTTTTATTTCAGAATCATTTGACAAAAATACGATTTGCCCAAGATTGTTGATAATTGATATTTTTGATATTTCGTTTACAAACTGGATTTCCAAAAAGTTATTTGCAGGATTAGGATAAACACTAATATTATCAAAACTTAGAATCCCAGATTGTGTTGGAGTACTAACAATTATATTATCTGCAAGTACATACAAAGATTCTGGACACCAGTCGTTGCTTGCTGTTAGACTTACAGTATAGGAGCCTTCGGCAGCATATAAACAATATGGATTATAGTCAGATGAGTTACTACCATTTCCAAAATCCCAAAAATACGAATCAGCATTTTGGGAATTATTATCAAATATAGCTATTGCATTTGGCAAATATAAATTGTTTGAATTTGCGGTAAAATCAGCAATAGCAGCATTATGAATTTCGAAATAATCAGCAAGCTCGAGAGTGTCATTTTCTTCAATTCCAATCGCAATAAGTTCTACATCATAGATTCCAGCAACGGCATAGCTAATTGAAGGGTTTTGCTCAATGCTGACAGTTGTTGATGCTCCAGGGAAATTCCAGGCAAAAGCAACGGCATCAGTAGATGAATTAGAAAACGTAATATTTTCGCCAACACAAAAATCCTGACCAGAAATATCAAATGAAGCAACAGGTTTTGGCAAAAAGTCGAACTTAACGGCATCGTAAGCTATCGATTCGGAAGCAATTCCGGTTGAATCGCCAAGATAAACCCAAAAATCATCGCCTGGTTGGTAATAAAAATTGCCTAAGTTAGCCCACTGATCATTGAAATCGGCTTGGTCAATTAAAACAGTAGTAGTTTCATCCCCGTGTTTTATTCTATATGGCGCATTCTGTGCATTTGCATTTGTTGCAGGAATATATGCAGAAATATTGTAATATCCAGCTTGTGTCAACTCTGGTATCCAGTGAACCCAGCATATATCATCTGCCGTGGCTTCTGTAAGTGTCCACCAAGAATGTCCATTATATCCAGCATTTTGATCGCGGAAGTATCTCATTTGAGAACCGTTTTCGCTGTTATTCATTTCAAAACCATGATGATAATAAACATCGTCAATAATTGTATCGTTGTAAGTAACTTCTTCGGCATGAGCAGTTATAGTCCAAGCAATTACACCATAAGAGCTATTATAATCCAAATTTTGATATCCATTGTTATATCCGGGCCAGTCGTAATATGCCTTAAACCCATCGTAACTTGGCCACGAAGGTGTATTTTTATCTCCGTATGGATCGCTAAAAATAAGAGTATGCTGACCAACAATGTAACCTTTTGCCAAAATCAAATGTCCAGAACTTGTAAGCATTACACACATTGGAAAAGGATAATCAGCGTCGATTTCGGCAAGTGCATCAGCAAAAATCACATCATCGTTCCATTCTTGAACGGATTCGAAATAATGTAACTGCATATAATTACGCATTTGCGAATTTGGAGAACCTAGTCCCCACATATAACCATAACCGCCATAAGCTAGACTTCCACCACCTGATGGTTGTGAAGAATTCTCAAAATAATACTCATTAAAACGGTATCTTTCGGAAATATAACTACCATAATCACTATTATGAGGGAATAATTTAGTCACTGTAGTTGGCCACTTAGGCAATTTATTATAATAAGAAACAGCCATAATTGCCGTTGCGGCAGCGCACGAGCCGTATCCATAATGTGTATCAGGAGTGTCATAAACCTGATGTGTATATGGAACTTCACCTGAAATTAAAACTTCAGATTTTGTTAATTTTATATTAAAAAATGCAACATCAAGTTTTTCAGTATGCTTATAGATTAACTCTTCTGATAAATTGTTTACATTCAGTTTATTGATTTCACACTCGGTATAAGTATTATAAACAATTTCTGAATCTGAAATAAAAATCGGTTGCATTTCAATTTCATTTTCAGTATTCGTAAGATTTTGGTGAATAGGATTACTGTAATTACAAAGGTAGATTTCAGAATTCTTCACAGTATTTTCTTCAACAATAGTATTGTAAAAAACAATATTTTGAGAATCGAATGACCATTTTGGCGCTAAACCAAAACCTATATCGAACAGTTTTCCTGTTGAAATCTCATATACATTCATTGTAGCAGACTGGAAAAGAATTTTTTGTCCGTCGGAAGAAAATTGAGGATAAGAGCTCATTTTATTCTCCTGCGATAGCTGTTCAAACACTCCAGAATTAAGATTGAGAAGCACAATTTTATCTTCATTTGAAAAAGCTACTTTAGTTCCGTCAGGCGACATAGACACAATATTGGAATAATATCCGAGATTATACTCCTCGCTAACGCCCTGACTTAGGACTTGTAAATTCTCGCCCACAGTAAAGGCCACTCCACCATTAAAAAATGTAGGCTGTCCACAGAGATTAACTGGAGCATATAGAAATTCTGTTTTGCCGTTTTCGAGATTTATC
>CAZOHR010000241.1:0-5955 GCA_964579045.1 uncultured Bacteroidales bacterium
TAGGAACGACATGTCGGCCAGACACAATTCTAATTATTTCTTTATTTCTGCATGTTCTTCCCGCTTTTTGGTCAGGCCTGCCCACGGAGCTTCGAATGTTATTTCGGTACTTAATCTGCTAATTATGAACTCGTAAATTCAATTAACATCCATCTTTATATTTTCATTATTCCTTTAATAAAAAATTTCCCTTATCTTAATAACATTGGGCCCGATGCGCAACAACGAAAAATCATTACTTTAATCTGTTAATTTGTTAATTTGTTAAATTTCGAATTATTATAAAATCATCTTTATTTACTCAAAATGGAGGTTAGCGAACAATGTTAGGAATGGTTTTTAATTTTCAAAATAGTAGCAATTCGTATAAATTGCAAAAACGCAAGAAAAATAGTATTGTATTTAAGAACTGAACAACACTGAATAGTATTACACTTCCTTAAAAATCCTTTACACACCTTACCGACTGTCCTCTTTTGCGATTTTCGGTTGTGGCGAAATCGAAATCGGCAGAGTGATACCATAATGTCCAGCTAAAAGCTACAGTTGAAGAATATGGAGAAGATGTCCAAAATCCAGCAGAATTTTTAGCATTTTGATAGACTCCAGTATTGGTTCTTTGACCAGCTCCACGAGCCGAGAATCCGGTTTCGTTAGTTGCACCAGTGTTTGGAGATGTCCAGTAATCTGTTCCCGTTTCGCGCAACTTGTGTGATGGATCATCGCCAATATATGCATTTAATGTCTGCCATTCGGAATTTGTAGAAACATGCCAACCTGTAGGACAAAGATTACCACTGTTAACTGCTTCAAAGTTGTAGAGATATCCGTATGTATCGGCCATTTCTTCATCAGAATCAATACCGGGAACCGAAGCAAATGGATAAATCGAATACGCACCGTAACTTGCTGCCGACCATTGAGAATTATCCAATCCAGTCGATATCGAAGAATTGTTGCTGTACTTTGAAGTTCTTAGGTTTTTTGCCATCCAGCATTGACTTTCGATTTGCACAGTTGGATATGCATTGCCGTCAATATCATAAATTAGCGGCATCCCCAAACAAGGCTGAGCTGCAGTGGTAGTAAAGAATCCTGTTTGAGTTCCGTAAGCAGTTCCCGCTTCGTTGGTAGCAAACGCCCGAACATAATAAGTAGTATTTGAAATTAAGCCTGTTATCGTAGCAGAGAAAATGCCAATACCATTTCCAGCGGTAACAATTCCAACATTATTGTCAATGTCGGGATTTGCACTTGTTCCCCAAACAAAACCTTGATCCGAAATTTCGCCAAAACCATCCGACACAAGCTCGCCCGTAACAAGAGCAGAATTTGCCCCAATAACTGAAGATTCGCCTGTAACAAGTACTGGAACAACAATTTGTCCTTGCGGATCTCTCACACATCGCACAGAATAAGCTTCGTTTTTGTGTTTATATAAGACCTGTCCGAATTCGCTTTCGTTATAAGTCAATGTTCTTGAAAGGGCAAAGTCCTCATCACAGAAATCAGAAGTCCACCAATTTCCTGCGGTTTGAATTCCAATATATTCACCATTGAAGTCACGTTTTCCAGCTCCTTTTGCCGAGAAATCAGCAGTATTTAGATTTTGGCCACCCGACATCCAATACATTCCTTCTTCAGCTTTAAGTTTATTTCCGATATTTATTCCAACATAAGAATTAAGATTTTGCCAGTCGCTATTACTTGAGACATGCCAGCCTTCGGGACAAAGTTTACCCGAATTAACAGCATACCAATTGTATAAAACTCCAAATTCGTTTATCATTTCGGCTTGGTTGTCGATTTGTGGGTGCATTGCATAAGGGTAAACCGAGTAAGCAGATGAACTTGTATTTTCCCATTCCGAATTTGTTAAGCCTGTTGCAATTGGTGTATTATCGTTTAATTCCGCAGTCGCAAGATTTTTCTCAGTCCAGCAATCACATCCGATTAAAACAGTATTATAAGGATTTCCCTCGGCATCATAAATAACAGGTTCGCCCGGACAAGGCTGAATACCTTCAACAGTTGTAAATCCAAGTTGCTGTCCATAAGCTGTTCCAGCGCTATTTGTCGCATAAGCCCTAAAATAGTATGTTGTAGAGGCAATCAAGCCCGAAATATTTGATGAAAAATCGCCAGAACCAGAACCTTCTGTGGTAATTCCTTGGTTGGATTCCACAGTCGGATATTGAGTTGTACTCCAGACAATACCTTTCGCAGAAATGGTTCCACCACCATTTTCAACAATTTGACCACCTGTTGTTGCAGAATTCAGCAAAATATCGGTAGCAGGAACAGATTTAAGTGTTGGAATCACGGGTTGAGCAGCGGCATCCATAACACAGCGAACCGAAAATCCATTTGTGGTAGATGAAGATGTTACATAATCAAAATCATCGTCGTGATACCAGATTGTGCGACTATTTGCGACACCAGCAGTAACAAGATTTGATGTCCACCATGAACTTAAATCTCTGATACTTAAAAATTCGCCAAAAGAAGAACGATATCCTGCTGCTCTGGCCGAAAAGCTAGTTTCGTTGGTTGAAGTTGCATTTGGTGATTTCCAGTATGTTGTTCCAGTTTCACGAAGTTTATCTGCTGGTGAAGTTTCGAGATAATTGCGCATTTCGGTCCAATTTGTAGGAGTTGCAACATGCCAACCTACTGGACAAAGCTTACCAGAATTTACAGCTTCGTAATTATAAAGCGCACCAAAAAGATTTTTGTTTGCCCCTTCGTTGTTTTCGTACCAACAATATGATCCATCAACGGCCGAAGCCCAAAGACTGTTGTCGGTAATCAAATCTATCTCTGCGCCATCATTGTATTTAGTTGTTTTCAGATTTTCGCGCAACCAGCAATCATTGTCAACTTGAATGGTATTATAAACATTCCCCGATTCGTCCATTACCTCTTCGACACCTGCACAAGGCCCCACATAAATAGTTTTTAGAGCTGTGTGCGAGCCATAGCAGTTGTTTGCTGTAAGACTTATCTGATAATATCCAGGATGTGTAAACACATGAGCAGGATTTTGAGCTTCGGATTTGTCAGAGTCACCAAAATCCCATCGATATGAGCTAGCGTCGTTTTTTGTTTTGTCGGTAAAATTTATTCTATAGCCAATACCATCATATTCTTGGTCCTGCTCAAATTCAAAGTCGGCATAAGGTGGCTTGTTTTCGAGAGTTCCATTATTTGAAAATATTTCCCATTCGTAATTTGCAAATGTATGGTGATAGTCAAACAGATCAAATCCGAAGATATCTACATAGCAACCAACGCCGGCATCAAATCCACCATATAAGCCATAATACCAGTCATAGTTTGGAAATTCAACACCTGCTTCGGCCCTTAGGTAAGGTTCAAAATCCATGTATCCGGCTGCTAAACCAGCAATTTTCAATCCAGCTTCAGGTCGCACATAAGCTCTTGCATCCATATCGGCAGTTGCTCCCCAAGTAAGACTTGAATTAAAGTCGAAGGTTTTTTCGTAAATATTATTCCAACTGCCATCATATTCAATACCAACTTCGAGTCCAGTTTTCGAGTCCAAATTAACGTCGGTAGTTCCAGTAATCAGCAAATCTGTTTCATAACCGATATTAATCGAGATATAAGCACAAACAGGTATTGATCCAATACTGAAAACCGGAATTTCGGCATAAAAAATCTCAACTTCCTCTTGCTCGGAATATGGCGCACTAGCTTTAAATTCAAGATCAAGATTAAATTCAAGTTCACCTCCTACGCTCATTTTAAGATATTGTAAATCTGGAAGTGGATTCCAATCAATATTTAAAGCCCTGTGAAAAATGGGATTAAAGTCTAGCGAACCATTTAAAATTGTTGCCGAAAAATAGTTTGTAGTTATCAATGGCACATCCTGAAGTGAAAGCAGGTTATATTTTGAATCAACGCTTACCCCAGGATGAAAATATGCATTTTTTATTTCCACAATTCTGCCATTTACAGAAGCCTTATCTACATCGGTAAGAAAAATCTGTAAAGAGTCCTCCATATCAATTTCCTTTATTACTTCTTCGAGAGTTGCCTGCTCGGTTTGAGCAATCCATTCATTTGCATTTTGAGAAACAGAAACAACTTTTCGCATATATCCGTAACCATCGCTGCCAATCAAAATATCGCCTACCTGAAAAAAAGACGAGGGCTGCTCCCATAAATAACGATAAATCCCAATACTCATTTGTGCAGAATCGCTCAACATAGAGGTTTCAACAGTATCTGTATCAATAACATTATCGTAAAGAATTATTGTATGAATTTTAAGAATATCGGAATAATATGGCTCGCATTCGCCATCGGTAATTACTGCCCTAAACCAAGTATTTTGGTCAACGACATAAGAAAATTCATCACCTGTAACATCGGGAATATTCTGCCAAGTTATGCCATCCGACGAATTTTGCCATTGCAAATCTCCGTAATAATCAGATGCAGAAATATCAACTGTATCGCCGGGACTAACAAAATTGCCGTTATAATGAATTGCTACTACATTTTTCTGGGAATATACTGCTGAGTATGCAAAAATTATTGCTGTTACACTCAAAATAAATTTAATGTTTTTCATAATTCCCAATGTTTACTGAATTAAAAATTTTCCTGTATAAGTAGCCTCAGACGATGAAAGCACTATGAGATACTGACCGGCGGGTTGAAAGCTGATATCTATGCTGCGATACAAGTTTTCGGCATTATTTGCTTCTTCTTGATAAACTAAGCGGCCAGTAATGTCGAAGATTTTTATTTGGTCGAGACAAATTTCGGATTCGGAGTAAATCACAAATTTGCCTGTGTTTGGATTAGGTAGAATACTAAATTCGTCACTAAAGCTATGATTAGGAACCGAAGCAGGTGTAACAAAAATTGTAATCTCGTCAATTGCTACACATCCTTTTAAATCTGATACTGTAAGTGTGTATGTGATTGTGTCTTCGGGTGTTGAAATTGGATTTGCAACAAAAGGGTCGTCGAGCCAAGTAGCAGGCGACCATTCATAAAAATACTCACCGTTGCCAAACATAGCGGAAGGATTACCACCTATTGCAATACTGTTACCCAGCGAAAGAATTATGTTATTTCCCGCATAGGCTTCGAGAATCTGTGGCTGATTTATCTGAACTACATAAGTTTGAGCATTTGACAAAATGCTAACAGATGCGAATAGCGCAAAAAATAAGATTTTACAATTTTTCATAGTAGTGATTTTTGTAAAGCAAATTTAAACAAAATACTTTACAAAAAAAATCCTTCTTAGGGAATGGTGGATTTGGCTTAGGGAAAGGCGGAAATGTAGGGTTGGTGGTTGGTTATCGGTGGTCGCTGGTTGGTGGTCGGTAGTTGGTAATCGGTGGTCGGTGGTGTTAGTCGGTGCTTACTGCTCACCAATCACCGCTTACTGCTCACCAATCACCGCTTACCACTTTTACTGATTACCGCTTACTAAACTCCCAAAGGCCAAAATAGAAACAAATCAAAATATTCAAAACAGACTATTTTCTTATTTCCGTAATTTCCCAAATTTCATTTCTTTTGCTTACCATGCAGGAACATGCTGGAGAATATGGTTCTGGGTTTTTCTCTTTAGTATTTTCGAAACTGATAGTTCTGATATCGCCTGTGGTAAAGTAATCTTCTCCTGTAAAATCCATTCGTCCGAAATATACTGTATCACCAAATTGGACGCTGCTTCCTTCGACAACATCAAGTATTTCTGCTTGGTATTTTTCGCCCCATCCAACAGGTAAATGACTGGTAATCTTTAGTTTAAATGTAACTTTTTGTGAACTTTGGGCCATTGATGCGAATCCAATTGAAAGGAAAATTGCTAAAAGGTAGAATACTTTTTTCATATAATTGTTTTGTGGGGTGTAGCAAAAATCGGACCTATTCCAAGCGGAAAGACTGCTACTCAAAAACCAA
>CAZOHR010000242.1:0-5950 GCA_964579045.1 uncultured Bacteroidales bacterium
CATCAGCATTGGTACAAACGTGCTGTTTATCTATTCTGTAACCAGTAGCATTTTTAGGATAAGTAATTATTGTAAATATTACTTCATGTTCCTTTAGTGGTTTGCCGTATTTGTCGGTAACCAGCACACGAATAGGATGTTCGAGTATTTTTCCGATAGTTTGGGTTTGATTATCGCCAGAATAAGCAAAAATCTCTGAGTTTTGAGGTTTTGTGAGGGTAGCAGAACTAGCTTTACTGCCAATTAATAAAATGAGGAGACTTAGTAAAAATATGAGATAATGCTTAATTTTCATATATCTGTTTTTCGATGGACAAAAATATTCAGATTATTTGGATTTAAAACATTTGGGCATGAGTTTTTTACTAATAGCAGAATTTCAAACAATTCAGTACTCAGATTTATTTAACATTCCATCGTCCGCTATTTCGCGGACATGGAATCGTTAAATAAATAAACCCAATTTTAGACAACTGAAAAACTGACATGGAATCGTTAAATAAACTTATTAAAACAAACCAACTTATTAAACCGATATTTTCCATCTCCCCCCCCAAACCATCCCAAAAACATAAAAACAAATGCCAAAAATTGTGAAATTCTTGTTTACTTTGCACAAAATAAAAATTAAAAACCTATGAAGCAGTTAATCGAATGTGTTCCGAATTTCAGTGAAGGACGCGATATGTCCATAATTAAACAAATTACCGATGTAATCGAAGCTTGTGATGGCGTTAAACTTCTGGACGTAGATCCTGGTGCAGCAACAAACCGCACCGTTGTAACTATGGTTGGAACTCCTGAAGATGTTTGTAATGCAGCATTCTTGGCAGTTAAAAAAGCATCCGAAATTATTGATATGAGCAAACATAAAGGTGCTCATCCACGCTTTGGCGCAACCGATGTTTGTCCACTTATTCCTGTTTCGAATATTACAATGGAAGAAACTGTAGTTTACGCACGCAAACTTGCTGAAAGAATTGGTACTGAACTCAATATTCCAATTTTCTGCTACGAAAGCGCTGCTTTTATTCCAAAACGTAAAAACCTTGCAAATTGCCGTAGCGGTGAATACGAAGGATTAGCAAAAAGAATCACAACCGAAGAATGGAAACCTGATTTTGGCTCTAATGTTTGGGATGCTCACACAATCAGAACTGGTGCAACTGCAGTTGGTGCAAGAAACTTCTTGGTAGCTTACAATATAAATCTTAATTCCACTTCGGTAAATAAAGCAAACTCAATTGCTTACGATGTTCGCGAAAAAGGTCGTGTTAAGAGAGATGGTCACCCTATTACTGGAAAACCAGTACTCGACGAAAAAGGTAATCAGGTTTTTGAAGCTGGACTTTTAAAATCAGTAAAAGCTATTGGCTGGTACATTGAAGAATATGGTGTTGCTCAAATTTCGATGAACCTTACTGATATTAATGTAACTCCTGTACATGTTGCTTTTGACACTGTATGCGAACGAGCAGCAGCTAACGGAATTCGAGTTACTGGTTCTGAACTAGTGGGAGTAATGCCTTTAAAATCGATTTTGGATGCAGGTAAATATTTCCTCAAGAAACAAGGACGCTCAACTGGTATTGCAGATTCTGAAATCATCAAAATTGCAGTAAAATCTTTAGGCCTTGATGAGTTAAAACCATTTGATCCAAAGAAAAATATTATCGAATACATGCTGGAAGAGAATACTGGCAAGAGACTTATAGACATGGATCTTGTAAAATTCTGTCATACTACGGCATCTGAAGCTCCAGCTCCTGGAGGCGGTTCTATAGCTGCTTATATGGGTGCATTGGGTGCTGCCTTGGGAACAATGGTTGCGAACCTCACTGCAAACAAATATCGTCACGATGACCAATGGATTGCATACAGCGATTGGGCAGATAAAGGCAAAACTTATCACGATGCACTTTTAAAAATGGTTGATGAAGACACAAATGCATTTAACAAAATAATGGATGCATTTGGATTGCCAAAAGGAAATGATGAAGAAAAAGCTGCGCGCTCACAAGCGATTCAGGATGCAACAAAATATGCAATTGAAATTCCTTTGCAAACAATGAAACTATGCTGCGACAGTATGGAAGTAATGCTCGAAATGGCAAAAACCGGTCTCGAAGCATCATTAAGCGATGCCGCTGTTGGCGCTTTGGCTGCAAGAGCAGGTGTTCAGGGAGCGTTCCTAAATGTAAGAATTAATACTGGTAGCTATAAAGATAAAGATTTCGTAGCTAAAGTAATGAGCGAAGGTTCCGAAATTGAAAAGAAAGCACTCGCCATCGAAAAAGAAGTGATGGAGGTTGTGTACTCTAAAATCTAGTTCAGGCAACAGCAGAATCTAACCTGTCAGCGTCGAAGACCTGACAGCGTTACCGTAACTGAACGGTAACGCTGTCAGATCCTGCGGATTCTGACAGGTGAGATTCTGCTCGCTATTCCCAATCTGGTTCGCTGAAGTTTGCAGAGTTAGTCGAGTTATTATCAAAAAAATAATTTCACAGTAATTTAATATCAATTTATCTTACTTCGATTATCTTTGTATTACCAATACATGATTGAATGGAAATAATAAACAGAGAAATAAGCTGGTTACACTTTAATAGTCGTCTTTTGCAAGAGGCATCCAACCCCGATGTACCACTACTTGAGAGACTTAAATTCTTGGGAATATATTCCAATAATATTGACGAATTTTATAGGGTAAGGGTAGCATCAATAAGAAGACTTATAGAGTTTAATAAAAAAAATTATCCTGATAGATATGAAGAGTCGGAGAAGCTTAGAACTGAGATTCTTGAGTATATTGGTAAAAGACAGATTGAATTTAGTCAGATTAAAGATCAGATATTCTCTGAATTGGAAAAAGAAAATCTCTTTGTTATTGACGAAACTGGTCTGAGTAAGGAACAGCAGATTTTTGTAAGACAGTTTTTCGTTGAAAATATTATGCCTGGATTATTAACGATAAGGTTGAACCGAAATGCTAATCTAGGGAGTTTAAATGATGGTTCTATTTACCTTGGAGTAGTTTTAAGTAAGTCTGATTCATCAAAGAAAGACCATGTGCTAATTGAAATTCCGACAAATCGTTATCCGCGGTTTTTTGTTTTACCAGAGAAAGGAACTAGAAAAACAATTATTAGACTTGATGATATAATTAGATTCTGCCTAAGTGATATTTTTGGTGTTTTTGGTTATTCGGGTTACGAGGCTTATACAATAAAGATTACCAGAGATGCCGAAATTGACCTTTATGGTAATGTGTCCAAAAGCTTTATTGATATTGTTGCTGAAAGTATTAAAAAGCGTAAAACTGGTGCTCCGGTGCGGTTTATCTATGATAAAGACATGCCAAAAGGAATGATAAGTATCCTGAAGGCTTGTTTTAAAATTAAAAATGACGATAATACAGTTAAAGGTGAGCGTTACCATAATTCTAAGGATTTTATGGATTTTCCAAATCTTATAGGCAACAAGTTTGTATATAAGCCAATAGCACCGATACCACACCGTCATTTGGATAAAGACTCAACTATTTTGTCGTCAGTTCGAAAGCGAGATGTTTTGCTTCATTATCCGTATAATTCCTTTAATTACATTATCAATATGTTGCGTGAGGCTTCTATTGATCCCAAAGTGCGCTCAATTAAAATCACACTTTATCGCCTAGCTCACGATTCTAAAATTATTTCTGCATTAATAAATGCTGCCAATAATGGTAAAGCTGTTACCGCATTTCTTGAACTTAAAGCAAGATTTGATGAGGAGCATAATATCTTTTTGACGAATCAACTAGAGGAAGCTGGAGTTAAAATTATAAAGACCATCCCTGGGATAAAGGTTCATTCAAAGCTAATACTTATTCGTGCAAAAGAAAATGGTGAGAATATTTATTATACAAATATAAGTACTGGTAATTTCAATGAACGCACGGCAAAAGTATATAGCGACTTGTCTCTGTTAACTGCTGACCAGCGTATAGGCCTTGAGGTTGCAAAGGTGTTTTATTTAATTGAATCTGCATATCAGATAATTAGTTTCGATCATTTGATTGTTTCGCCACTTTATACCCGTAATAGGCTGATAAGTATGATAGACAATGAAATTGCAATGGCAAAACGTGGTCGTAGAGCTTGGATTGATTTTAAACTTAACAGTTTAACAGATTCTATTTTTGTTGAAAAGATAAAAGAGGCCGCAGAAGCTGGCGTAAAAATCAGAATAAGTGCTAGAGCCTCATGTAGTTTAATACCAGTTTTAAGTAAAAATATTACTGCCATCGGAATCGTTGATAAATTTCTTGAACATTCTAGAGTATTTATCTTTTGCAATGGTGGGGATAACCTTTATTTTATTGGATCTTCTGACATCATGATAAGAAACTTGGATACCAGAATTGAAGTAACAACTCCAATTTATGATAAAGAAATTCAGAAGGAAATTAAGCAAATAGTTGATTATCAATTCAAAGGAAATGTAAAATCACGAGATTGGGCTAGTAAAGAAGAAAACAAGATTGTGAAAGTTGGAAAACGTAAATTTCGCACTCAATTTGAAACTTATAATTATTTAAAGAAACTAAATTCATAAATGATGATATTTGCAGCAGTAGATATTGGGTCAAATGCAGGAAGGTTATTGATATCTCACGTTTTTGAGAAAAATAATCAGATGTATGCTAGTAAAATTGCTTTAGTTCGTGTTCCACTTCGTTTGGGCATGGATGTTTTTGAGAGAGGTTATATCTCAGATGAGAAAATCGAAATGCTTATAAAAACATTTAAAGCATACGAGCTTATCCGCGATATTTATAAGCCAGTCGACTATACTGCATGTGCAACGGCCGCTCTTAGAGAAGCAGATAACAAGGAAATTGTACTAAAAACTATCTTTGATGAAACAGGTGTTAATTTGAGAATAATCAATGGAATTGAAGAAGCCGAGATTGTTGCTCAGGCCAATAATATTTACATTAATAAAAAGTATGAAGACACAATGTACATCGATGTTGGAGGTGGAAGTACTGAGGTTTCTTATTTTAAAAAGGAAAAATTTATTGCATCAAATTCTTTTCAGATTGGCACAATAAAGTATTTATTCGACCACGTAGAAAGCACTGAGTGGGACAAAATGCAGAAGTGGTTTGAGACTGTGCCAGTGCGAAATTCGAAAATAAATTGTATATGTTCGGGTGGTAATATTAGTAAGCTGACAAGCTTATTTGGAAATAAAGACAATACTATAAGCAGACTTCAGGTAAAAAATGCTGTTGGTGAGCTTGAGAAACACTCCTACGAAGAAAGAATTGAGCACTATACCTTGCGTCCCGATCGTGCCGATGTTATAATTCCAGCAGCTCGCATTTTTAACAACATTATGAAATGGGGAAATTTGGAAACTCTTATTGCGCCACAAATCGGTCTGGTAGACGGTTTGGCTATTGAATTATATAAAAAGTTTAAGAGGAATGAGAAGATGTGACACCGTGTAATAGACCTCTTGGATTTCTTTTAAAATATATGATATTCCACGTATAAGTCATGCAATTAACTGGGAATCTTTGTTAGCTTTGCAGTGTCTCCTTTTGGGGACTTTTATTGATTTATCAGATAATGAACAAAGCAGTTATATACACTCTGAATAGTATTGGTAATCTGGGGTGTTTTCCCGAATGTGTGGTGGTAGAGACAGGGGGTGACGGAAAAATCGGAGTTGATTTTATTAAAATCAGCAATATGAATTCTGCAAGGTTTTCATATCTTTTTGATGAGAAGGATAAAAAACTCGTTAAGTGTTGTCTTAAGCTTGATAAGAACGCAATTGTTAAAAAAATTGCTGACCCCGAATCAAAAACATGGGAAACTCTCATGGCTAAGTATTTTAGCCCACAGAATAATCAAGTTAAAATTATTACAACCCGTGAGTATATTATTGATTATGT
>CAZOHR010000243.1:0-5917 GCA_964579045.1 uncultured Bacteroidales bacterium
ATCCCCGGAGTTAAAAAAGCAAGTTGGTAATAATTTTAAATTTTTGAATAATGACTGATCCTATTGCAGATTATTTAACCAGAATCAGAAATGCCGTGATGGCAGGACATAAAATTGTTGAAATCCCTGGTTCAAACATTAAGCGCGAAATGACGAAAGTGCTTTTTGATAAAGGTTATATTTTAAATTACAAGTTCGAGGATATCGGTTATCAGGGAAATATCAAGATAGCTCTGAAGTATCATCCTGTAACCAAAGCTTCGGCAATTAAAAAATTAGAGAGAATTAGTAAACCCGGTTTAAGAAAATACGTTGATACCGATGCTATGCCACGAGTATTAAACGGTTTGGGTGTTGCTATTCTGTCAACAAACAAGGGAGTAATGACCGACAAGGAAGCTCGTAGAGAGAATGTTGGCGGTGAAGTATTGTGTTACGTTTATTAAAATATTGAAGAATGTCACGAATAGGTAAATTACCCATAACAATACCTGCTAATGTTACAGTAAATGTTGGTTCAGACAATTTAGTAACAGTTAAAGGCCCTCTTGGAGAGCTTAAACAACAGGTTGATCCGGCTATTGCCGTGGAAATGAACAACAGTATTATTACTGTTAGCAGACCAAATGACGAGAAAGAAATGAGATCCAAACACGGACTTTACAGAGCGCTAATCGCAAATATGATTCAAGGTGTTTCTGAAGGGTTTACTACTAATCAAGAATTTGTAGGTGTTGGTTACAAAGCTGAATTGATTGACGGTGTTTTAGATATGGCACTGGGTTATTCGCACAGTATTTTGTTTGAACTTCCTGTAGAAATTCAGGCAGAATGCAAAAGCGAAAAACGCGGTAACACTACATTAAAAATGCAGTGTATTGATAAACAACTGTTGGGACAAGTAGCGGCGAAAATCCGTTCATTCCGCACGCCAGAGCCTTATAAAGGTAAAGGTATTAAGTTTGTTGGTGAAGAGTTACGCAGAAAAGCTGGTAAATCGGCTAAAGTATAATTTGTAAAAAATTAATAAAATGGCTTCGTCAAAAATTGAAAGAAGATTAAAAATAAAACGCAGTATCCGCAGAAATATCTTTGGAACTGCTGAGAAACCAAGAATGTCTGTATTCCGCAGCAACAAACAAATTACTGTGCAGATTATCGATGATGTTAATGCAAAAACTTTGGTTTCTGCTACATCTAAACATAAAGATATAGAGTCTGCTACAGCTACAAAATCGCAGAAAGCTGCAATGGTTGGAAAACTCGTTGCTAAAGCTGCTTTGGAAGCAGGAATAACTACAGTGGTTTTTGATAGAAATGGTTACTTGTATCATGGTAAAGTTAAATCTTTAGCTGACGGTGCAAGAGAAGGTGGACTTAAACTATAATAAGATATGTCAAATAACATCAGAAAAGTAAAGACCAGTGATCTGGAGCTAAAAGACAGACTTGTCAGCATTGGCAGAGTAACTAAGGTAACTAAGGGCGGACGTACGTTCAGCTTTGCGGCTATCGTTGTAGTTGGTAACGAAAACGGTATCGTAGGATACGGTTTAGGTAAAGCAGGTGAGGTAACAACAGCTATAGGAAAAGGCGTTGAAGACGCAAAGAAAAATTTGGTAAAAGTTCCAATTCATAAAGGAACTATTCCACACGAACAAACTGCAAAATTCGGCGGAGCAAAAGTATGGCTCAAACCGGCAGCTTCGGGATCTGGTGTAAAAGCTGGTGGTGCGATGCGCGCAGTACTTGAAAGTGCTGGAATTACCGATATTCTTGCAAAATCAAAAGGTTCATCGAACCCTCATAACCTTGTTAAAGCTACCGTAGCTGCTCTTACAGAATTAAGAGATGCTAACGCTGTTGCTTATCAAAGACAGGTTAACCTCGATAAAGTATTTAACGGATAAAAATTTTGTTATGGCTAAGATAAGAATTACACAGATTAAAAGTAAAATCGGCAGTACAGAACGCCAGAAGTTAACTCTCGCTGCTTTAGGGATTAAGAAAATGCATAATCCAGTCGAGCACGAAGCTACTCCTCAGATTTTAGGAATGGTTGAGAAGTTACGTCATTTAGTTAAAACAGAAGAAATTTAATAATTTTAAAGA
This sequence comes from uncultured Bacteroidales bacterium, assembly GCA_964579045.1. GTDB lineage: Bacteria > Bacteroidota > Bacteroidia > Bacteroidales > ML635J-15 > Bact-19. Next base: position 2,113 of record CAZOHR010000243.1, read on the forward strand.
TATAAATTATGGATTTAAGTTGCTTAACACCGGCAGAAGGTTCTATAAAAAATAGAAAAAGAATCGGTCGCGGACAGGGATCAGGAAGAGGCGGAACCTCCACAAGAGGTCATAAAGGTGCCAAATCTAGATCTGGTTATAAAAGTAAAATTGGTTTTGAAGGCGGTCAGATGCCTTTGCAGAGAACTTCTCCTAAGTTCGGTTTCAAAAACCGAAACAGAGTTGAATATAAGGGCGTAAATGTTTCTACATTACAACGTTTGGTTGAAAACTTCAACCTAGAGGTTATCGATTCTGATGTATTGTATGATAATGGATTAGTTTCGAGAAAAGACTTGGTTAAAATTTTAGGAAACGGAGAATTAACAGCTAAACTAACTGTTAAGGCTGATGCATTTTCTAAATCAGCAATTGAGAAAATTGAAGCTGTTGGTGGAACCATCGAAAAACTTTAATAGATGAAAAGATTTATTGATACAATTAAAAATATTTTCAAGATAGAAGACCTCCGCACGAGGATTCTTCTAACTCTTGGGTATATAGTTATTTACAGATTGGGAACACATATCGTGTTGCCTGGAATTAACCCAAACGAATTGGCAGGTCTCGAAAAACAGACCTCACAAGGTGTCTTAGGCCTTCTTGATATGTTCTCAGGAGGTGCTTTTTCAAATGCATCTATTTTTGCATTGGGTATAATGCCTTATATCTCGGCTAGTATTGTAGTGCAGCTATTAGGTATTGCAGTTCCATATTTCCAGAGACTGCAACGCGAAGGCGAAAGCGGAAGGAAGAAAATGAATCAGATTACTAGATATCTGACCATTGGTATTCTTTTACTCCAGGCTCCTACTTATGTTGCGAATCTACATGCTACATTACCTCCATCAGCATTTGTGCTTTCAGGAACTTTCTTCACAATATCATCGCTGTTGATTCTTACCGCAGGAACTATGTTCGTAATGTGGTTAGGTGAAAAAATTACTGACAGAGGTATTGGAAACGGTATTTCCTTAATTATTATGATTGGTATTATTGCCAGATTGCCTTATGCAGTATTTGGTGAAGCGATTGTAAGATTTAATGAAATTGGTGGTGGACTAATCCTGTTCTTACTGGAGATTATCGCTTTGTTTGTAATCTTTATGCTCTCTATTGCTTTGGTTCAGGCCGTTAGACGTATTCCTGTTCAGTATGCAAAAAGAGTTGTTGGAAATAAACAATATGGTGGTGTTCGTCAGTACATTCCATTGAAAATCAATGCAGCTGGTGTAATGCCAATCATATTTGCTCAAGCATTGATGTTTGTTCCTATGATGTTAGCTGGTTTTGGTGGAGAGAGTATGGGCGCATTTGCGGCTGCATTTTCTAACTTTACCGGATTCTGGTATAACTTTACATTTGCATTTTTGATTATCATCTTCACATACTTCTATACAGCTGTTACCATTAACCCTGGTCAGATGGCAGAGGATATGAAGAAAAATGGTGGATTTATTCCAGGTATAAAACCAGGTAAAAAGACAGTAGAGTTTTTGGATTCTATTATGTCGAAAATCACCCTGCCAGGATCAGTGTTTTTGGCTATACTCGCAATCTTACCAGCAATGGCACAATTAGTCGGCATTAATGGGCAATTTGCTCAATTTTTCGGCGGAACATCATTGTTGATTTTGGTTGGTGTTGTGCTTGATACTTTGCAGCAAATTGAAAGTCATTTGTTGATGCGTCATTATGATGGATTAACAAAAAGTGGTAGAATTAAAGGAAGAGGTTCTGCTTCAGGTCTTTAGTTAAAAAATGTTCTTTGATGATATTTATTAAGTCTGAGGAAGAAGTTGAAATAATGAGACAAAGCAATTTGTTGGTGTCTAGGACACACGCAATGCTTGCCTCCGAGATTCGAGAAGGAATTTCAACTTTGGTACTGGACAAACTAGCCGAACAGTTTATCAGAGATAACGGAGGCATTCCGGGATTTCTGAACTACAACGGATTTCCGAATACACTTTGTATTTCGGTGAACGATGTTGTTGTTCATGGTATTCCTTCAGGCTATATGTTAAAATCGGGCGACATCGTGTCGGTAGATTGTGGTGTTGTATTAAACGGTTTTAACGGAGATTCCTGTTACACTTTTGAAATAGGAGAAGTGAAACCCGAAATAAAAGCTTTATTGGTGTGCACAAAAGAAAGCTTATATAAGGGAATCGAGAAGGCAATTGTCGGCAACACCACTGGTGATATCGGCAACGCTGTTCAAGAGCACGCAGAATCTCATGGTTATTCGGTTGTACGCGAGTTAGTGGGGCACGGAATAGGAAGGCATCTTCATGAGGAGCCAGAAGTTCCAAACTATGGAAAGAAGGGAAAAGGAGTTAAACTTCGCGAACGAATGACCATTGCGATTGAACCAATGATTAATATGGGCAGGAAAGATATCTTTCAGGACCGCGATCGCTGGACAATCAGAACAAAAGACGGGAAACCGTCGGCTCACTTTGAGCACACAGTAGTAATAAGAAAAGATAAAGCTGATATTTTATCTGATTTTGGGATAATAGAAGAAGTTTTAAAAAAGAAAGTTTAAATATTAAAGTTTTATGGCAAAACAGCCTTCTATAGAGTTGGATGGGACAATAGTCGAAGCATTATCAAATGCAATGTTTCGCGTAGAGCTCGAAAATGGACATGTGGTAATTGCACATATTTCGGGTAAAATGCGAATGCATTACATAAGAATATTGCCAGGCGATAAAGTCAGATTAGAAATGTCGCCTTACGATTTATCGAAAGGCAGAATTACATACAGGTACAAATAAAAAAATATTATAACAATGAAAGTAAGAGCATCTGTAAAAAAGAGAAGTGACGATTGTATAATCGTTAAGAGAAAAGGAAGAATTTACGTGATAAATAAGAAAAACCCCAAGTTTAAACAACGTCAGGGATAAAATAGTAAGTGTAATAATTTAATCAAATTTAAGAATATGGCAAGAATAGCGGGTGTAGATATCCCTAACAATAAGCGTGGTGAAATAGCGCTTACCTACATCTATGGAATTGGACGTAGCAGAGCTACTCAGATTTTGCAGGAAGCAGGAGTTGACCAAAACATTAAATCGAAAGACTGGAACGATGATCAGATTGCAGCAATACGTCAGGTTGTTGGACAGTTTAGACTTGAGGGTGAATTGCGCTCCGAAATCCAGTTAAACATCAAACGTTTACAAGACATAGGTTGCTATCGCGGAATTCGTCATCGTTTAGGTTTACCTTTGAGAGGTCAACATACCAAAAACAATGCGAGAACCCGCAGAGGTAAAAAGAAAACTATTGCCAACAAAAAGAAATAATTGAGATATGGCTAAGAAAGCAAGAGTAACAAAAAAACGTGTAGTTAAAGTCGAAGCTACAGGACAGGCTCACATTCACACTTCGTTTAATAACATTATTGTTACATTAACAAACAACGAAGGACAGGTTATTTCGTGGTCTTCATCAGGTAAAAACGGCTTCAGAGGTTCAAAAAAGAACACTCCGTATGCAGGACAAATGGCTGCTGAGGATAGTGGTAAAGTTGCATTTGATCTTGGATTACGCAAGGTTAAAGCATTTGTAAAAGGACCGGGTGCAGGTCGCGAATCTGCAATCAGATCTTTGCATAACATGGGTATAGAAGTAACTGAAATCGTTGACGTAACTCCGTTACCACACAATGGTTGCAGACCACCAAAGAGAAGAAGAGTATAATATTGATTTTATAAGTTTTAAGCAATGGCAAGATATAGAGGACCGCAAACTA
>CAZOHR010000244.1:0-5826 GCA_964579045.1 uncultured Bacteroidales bacterium
CTCGCTAATCTAACCTTAGCCTCCGCCTTAGCCTCCGCCTTAAAAGAACAAAAAAACAAAAATAAAATTGGAATAATGGAATAATGGAATAATGGGGGGTTTTGACTAGAGCCTTGGATAATCTTCCTTAGCCTTTGCCTCAGCCTCTGCCAAAAAAAACAAAACAGCAGAATCTAAAGCCCTCGCTAATCTAACCTTAGCCTCCGCCTTAGCCTCCGCCTTAAAAGAACAAAAAACAGCAGAATCTAAAGCCCACGCTAATCAAACCTTAGCCTCCGCCTTAGCCTCCGCCTTAAAAGAACAACAAAACAGCAGAATCTAAAGCCCACGCTAATCTACCTTAGCCTCCGCCTTAGCCTCCGCCTTAAAAAAACAAAACAATGAAATACGTAAATTTTGACAATCACTGTCGCTGTGCACACAGCTTTGCAATTGAAGAATACATAATGAAGAATCCTCAGTTTGAGGACGAATATTTTATGTTCTGGCGGACTAAACCAACACTTATGATTGGTAGATTTCAGAATACTGTTCAGGAAATCAATCAGCAGTTTGCCAGTGATAACAATATTGATGTGATTCGTCGTAACAGTGGAGGTGGAACTGTTTATACCGATGCTGACTGTTGGCAGTTTAGTTTCATTACTTGGAAAAAAGCAGGTCAGGTTAAGGATTTTCGCGATTTTACTAAGCCTGTAATCGATGCCCTAAAAAGCTTAGGGATTCCGGCCGAGTTTCATGGACGTAATGATTTGCACTGTAATGGTAAGAAATTCTCAGGGAACGCTCAGTTTGGAATGAAAGACAGATTTCTGCATCATGGAACAATTTTGTTTGACACAAATCTCGAAAACCTCGTTCGTTCACTAAATGTTACGGATGAAAAAATTATTTCGAAAGGGATAAAATCTGTTCGTGAAAGGGTTACCAACATAAAGCCCTATCTAACCCGAAATCTGTCTTCTCACGATTTTAGAGACTCTATGATTTCAATATTACGTGCCGATATGGATCAAATTACATTGACTGAGGCCGATTTAGTAGAAATTGAAAAAATCGAAACAGAAAAATTCAATACTTGGGAGTGGAACTATGGTAATTCACCAGCGTTTAATATTACCAAAAGTAATCGTTTCGAAGGTGGAAAAGTTGAAGTTCAACTAGATGTGAAAAACGGTATTATTGAAACTTGTTCAATCTTTGGAGACTTTTTCTGTAATGGTGATATTTCACTTATCCAAAACTCTGTAATTGGTTGTAAATACGAGAAAATTGCAATTTGTGAAGCTCTCGAAAATGTAAAAGCCTCCGAAATGCTATATTTGATAAAAACTGACGAATTGGTTTCGTGCTTTATAGGATAATTAACTCTCAAACAAGAATTTTTCTGGATTTAGATGACAAAGCTTTAATAGATTGTCGTCCGTTAAAGCTGAGTTCTCAAAAATTCTAATATATTCGTTGTATGATTTTATTTTATTTAGATTTAGATTAAAGTCAGAACCAAACAAAATTCTGCTTACAATTATTCTCTGGTCTTTCTTAATGTACATTTCAATTTCTTTACTCAGAATTTTGTAATAATTCTTATTTATAGCACTGTATGAAATATCTGAATATACATTTGGGTATTCGAGCATGAGTTTATATATTTTGCTTCGCCATTTATTTTGAACTAGAATACCATAGCTCCGATAATATTGTTGGCCTAGATGTGCAAAATTTAGCTTTAGTTCGGGAAACTTCTTTAGAACTTCGACATAGCGTTCTGGTGAAGAATATTTCCACGATAATTCTGGCTCGATAATTCGGTAACCGCCATCATCACAATGCGTGGTAACAGGGATTTTCTTCTCTTCGGCAAACTGATACAAAAGTTCAACTTTCGCTCTTTCTTCGTCGCTATCTGGCCAAGGGTCAAAGCCTAGAGGTGGATATAGTTTTAATCCTGCAAATAATGATGTGGAAGTGGCATCTTTTGTAATGCGTTTCTCTGGAGAATAGTCTGCAAAGTATTTGTCGAGATATCCTTTTATCTGCTCATAACTGTATGATTGTGTGTTTATTCCCAAAAATGGATATATCTCTACTTTGGTTTCTGGATTGGTCCTGTAAAATTCCTGAACATTCGAAATCATACATTCTGCATAGAAATCAACGCCTCTTGTTTTATGCGTATTGTAATATAGGCCTTCAAAGTTTTTAAAAGTCACATTAAAATCCATAACAAGAGGAACAAAACAAAATTTATCAAAACTAAAATCTCTAATTTTGAATATTCCATTCTGCTTTACTGGAATTTGTTTATCGGATGTAAAAAATTTTCCTTCAAGATCCAACTCCAATAATTTTATAATATCTGCCTGACTGTGAGACATAACATTTAGCAGATTTGCAAGGTATTCAATTGCTTTCTTATTGCGTAGATCAATTATTGAATCGGGAGATAGTAATAGCTTTAGTGCTTCATCTCCGAATTTATTCTTTAGCTCATTAACAAAAACAAAAAAATCAGGCTGCGACAAATCCATAAAATGACAGTGGCTGTCATAAAAGTATTTTTCTGCTGGTTTCATTTGTTTAAGCTTGTTTACGATAATACAAAAGATTGAATTGCAAAGAGTCAGTTGAATCTTTTGCCTTGCCGACTTAATTTACTTACACTCACAGTCGTTTTTAAGGTGTTCAGCAATGGCTTCATCAAAAGCATCTTTATCACTTGCTGTTTCTCTATTAATTTCAACAAATGATTGAAGTTCGGCTACCTTTTTAATTAATTCCTCGTTTTCAGGATCTGCTTTAAGTTCTTCAACAGCGCATTTTAACAAGCAAGCATTGATCTTTCCGCTTTTAATCTCATCTGATTCTCCGCAAGAGCAAATTGTTAATGAGAAAATAAAGATTGCTAATGTTGCATAAAGTAAATTTTTCATAATCATGGTTTTAGTTATCAAGTACAAATATAACATTTTTTTTCAAACTTTGATTTAGCCAGAATAATTGAGTTTTTATTTAGCAATTAGTGAAAAAATAATAACGTTATTTAAAATAAATGCTTATATTGCAATCTGTAAAAAGATTAAATAATAATCATGATATGAGAGCGCGTACGATAGTTCACATGGATTTGGATAGTTTTTTTGTTTCGGTGGAGCGGCTAAAAAACAGTAGGCTTAACGGTTTGCCTGTAGTTGTTGGCGGCGGGTCGGACCGAGGAGTGGTGTCGGCATGTAGTTACGAGGCTCGTACTTTTGGCGTAAGGTCGGGAATGCCGTCAAGAATGGCTCACTATTTATGTCCCGATGCTGTTTTTATTCGTGGTGATATGGATATGTACACGCGCTACTCAAGATTGGTTACCGACATTGTTGCCGAAAAAGCTCCGATTTACGAAAAAGCTAGTATTGATGAGCATTATCTCGATATTACTGGCATGGACAAATTTTATGGAAGCTACAAATGGACACATGAACTTAAAGAGAGCATCGTTAAAAATACAGGTCTTCCTATCTCGTTCGGACTGTCGGTAAATAAAACCGTTGCTAAAATTGCGACTGGCGAAGCAAAGCCGTTTGGCGAGTTATGCGTTGAGCAACCTATGGTTAATCAGTTTCTCGATCCGCTTTCGATTAAGAAAATTCCTATGCTGGGGAAGAAAACTTATGGTATTTTGAGGGCAATGGGAGTGTCTGATATTAAAACTATCCGCCAAATTCCACCTGTGATGATTGAAGGTCTGCTTGGAAAAAACGGAAAGTCGCTGTGGGAGAAAGCTAATGGAATTGATAATACTCCAGTTTTTTCGTATTCGGAGCGAAAATCAATAGGGAGTGAAACAACTTTTGAACACGACACCATTGATGTTGCCAAAATAAATGATCTTATTTCCGAAATGGCGGTAAAACTTTCGTATAAGCTACGCAAAGAACAGTGGTTAACATCTTGCGTGGTTGTTAAAATCAGATATTCAGATTTCGATACACATACGCTGCAAAAACAAATTCCATATACTGCTTTCGACCATGTGTTGGTGCCGGCTGTTAAAGAACTTTTTGCAAAACTTTATCAGCGCAGGGTTTTGATAAGATTGGTTGGAGTAAGATTTACCAAACTCATACGAGGAGTGCCGCAACTGAATCTCTTTGAAGATACGCCCGAAATGATACGACTTTACATGAGTTTAGATAGCATTCGCAAAAAGTACGGTGAAAGGATTATAAGAAAAGGGAATTCGTTTGTTCTGTAAGTGGTAATCGGTGGCTTCGGCCCTTCGACTCCGCTCAGGGACCTTAGCTCAGCCACCTTTCTGTAATCTGGTAATCAGTAAGTGGTAAAAATCAGAAATTTATCATACTATTTCGCACTCTGCATAAGACGTTGACGGCTCTGCCCCCCATCATTCCAACATTCCATCATTCCAATACCACCAACACCAATTACTAACTTTCAAAGCCAGATTTTGCATGTCTTTACTTGGGAAATCGCGGCCTATTCAACAGCCACACTATCTGCAATAAGCTCTGGAGCAAAAAATTTAGTTGTAGCATCTATATTGAAATCTATAGCATAAGAAATTATCGGCTTTTTACCATAACGGAATAAAATCATATTGCCTTCAACCTTTTTTCTATTAAGCACGATATCTTTTTTATCATTTTTTAGTAGTAAAACAGATTTGTCGCAGAAAAAATTTCTTATGCTAGCACCATCAAGAGCTATTGCAGCTTCAGAAGCATAGTAAATCATATCGTCAAGAATCTCGGCATATCCGTCGGGGTATTGAATTTTCATTTCTTCCACTTCGAGGCTGTCTGGCCATAAAAATATCACACAATCTTGCGAAATAACTAGTGTGTCCGACTCACTAGTATAGCTTTTTACTATCGGATCCTCAAAGTAGTCGTCTATAACCACATTTGAATCAGGGTTGTAGTCATCTCCAATGTCCAAACTATCTGAATTATAATTATCACCGATAGTATTTTCTCCGTTACCCGAATTTATACAACTCAGTATTATCAACGAAAATATCAGATAAATTATTAATCTCATGGTCAATTGGGTCTCTGGTTCAAATATAAAATATTTGCTGCAAAGTTATTACATATTTTGGTACTCAATGGATAAATATCAGAGAATATTTTAACAGATATATGTTAGAAAACAATAATGTTAAAAAAACGTGAAAATCATTGTCAAATCAAATAATTTGCTATTTTTGTAAATGATAAAATAGTGACTTAAGATGTCGATACTTAAAACAATGTCAATACTTGCCAATTCTATATTCCTTAATATTAAGGAACGCGACTCTTTTTTGGGATAATTCCTGTATTTCGTAATCAAGTTAAAAGCTTGAAAATCAACAATTGTATTTATTAAAAAAAATTAGAATTATGGAATTACCATTTGCAGAATCGTATAAAATCAAAATGATAGAGCAGCTTAAACGCAGCACCAAAGAAGAACGTGAAGCCTGGATTAAAGAGGCAAAGTATAATTTATTTAAATTGAGCAGCGATAAAGTGTTTATTGACCTTCTTACCGATAGTGGAACAGGAGCAATGAGCGATCGTCAGTGGTCGGCAATTATGTCGGGTGACGAATCTTATGCAGGAGCTCGCAGCTTTTTTGAGCTGAAAAACAGAGTGAAACAACTGATGGGATTTGATTATTTTCTTCCTACTCATCAAGGTCGTGCTGCTGAGAATGTTCTTTTCTCGGTATTGATGAAAGAAGGAATGATGGTTCCTGGAAATTCACATTTTGATACCACAAAAGGACATATCGAATTTAGAAAAGCTAAAGCAGTTGACTGTACAATTG
>CAZOHR010000245.1:0-5821 GCA_964579045.1 uncultured Bacteroidales bacterium
TTAGAAAAACTAAGTAGATCGCTAGTCGGTAAAATTTGTGGTCGGTGGTCGGTGGCTTCGAGACATTTTGTTGCTAGCGAATTGTGACAGAGATTCTTGTTAACATTGTGATTTGTACTTTTTATAAAATGGCAAGCAACAAAACCCTCAGCCACCTTAGGTTAATCGGTAGTCGGTTCAGCTGCTATTACGAATTTTGCCTAAAAAAGATGTCACATCAAAACCGAAAGCCAAGACTAAGTCTTCCAATTCCGCTCAAATGATTCCAATTTCCGATAATTTCTTCGCCACCCTGCAAATAGGTTCTTGTTGGTCGGTTATATTCATCTATTTCGCGCCAGTAGGTTTGTTTTGGCGAAAATCCAAGTCCACCTGTAATGGCAAGGGTAAAATGATTTCCGATGTAGATTTTATATCCGACAAGAGCGCCAATGGAGATTTTATGAGACGTGTTTGATGTAGTTAGCGCAACCGAATCAGCATATTGCTGTTGTGTAGGAGTTAGATTGTCCAAATTCTTAACACTCCAGTGAGTTTGCCAATATCTAAGGTATCCACCATAATAGAAATTATCTTTTCCGTTATCCCCAGTTTGATATTTTTTTATTCCTAGTGTTGCCAATGCATTGGTTGAAATATCATTATTGGGAGCATCTGCAAAAAGTATGTCGCCTTGTCTGTAGCGGTACGAACCACCAATTTCAACACTTATTTTATCCGAAATATTTTGCTCAATCGACAAGCCAGGGTAATCAAGAATTCCACCATATAAGCTAATTTCTGTTTGCGAAAAAGCAGTACTAACTGCAAAGGATAATAAGAAAACAAAAAGTGTTTTTTTCAAAATTCATAATATTAAATTCGATGCAAAATTAACAAATTCGAACTTGAATTAATAGCAAAATGTGTTCGTGTATGATTAAATTTTCGTATTTTTGGAAATCAAATACTTAAGAAAATAACCATAAGCTTTTTTCGTTACTAAACTAAACAATTCATTTATGAAAAAAATAACACTTCTAATTGCGATTATATCTATATCTGCAATGGTTTTAGGCCAAACTAAGAAAACACCCAAAATAAAAATCTCAGATTTTGGAATCTACAATGGTATTAGTGAAACAAACACAACAAGAGGTAGTCTAGCAGATTTTAAGATGCTCGCTCCATCGTCGGTGATGTTAGGAAATGATTTTACGGAATTTTCACAGTCGAGCTCGTATTCAAACATTACTTCAAATGACAATATCTTCTCTATTAACCTAGGTTTATTGTTTTATAACTGCGAAAAGAAAGACTACAATGCAAATCCCAAGCTTAATATTGGGATAACTTTTAATAGTGGTTCAACGGTTAATGCTTATTATTACAGAAATCAAAGTTTTAGATTTGACACACTAAGTTCGCCAACCAGCACAAATGTTATTTACCTCGATTCAGTGACCAACGAATCGTATAGAATGAACTACTTCTTCGAACAAATTGGGATAAATACCAATTTAATTTTTCGCACTCAACCCAATGCTAGATGGTCGCTTTATAGTGGTATTGGGGTATCCGCAACAGCATCGCTAATAACCGAAACTCATATATCATATTATTTATCCAAGAACATGTATTATGTTTTCCCAGGGACAGGATCCACGAGCTCATTTTCTAGCAACAATGACGACACTTTCGAATCATATGATGAAATTCATGCCAACAAAACCAATGTTTCATGTTTTGCTTATATTCCTCTAGGTATAGATTTCAGAATCGCCAAAAAGAATGAATTCTGGAACAAAATGCACCTTGTAATGGAAATGCAACCTGGACTTGCAATTGATTATATTCCAGAACTCGGCACAACAACTTATGGAGTCTTTAGAGCTAATTTTGGTTTAAGGATTGAGATTTAATGTAATATCAAACTTATCTTTTCTGAAAGCATAAATAAAAAAAGGGAACTAGAAATAATTTTTAGTTCCCTTTTGGTAATTAATAGGGCATTGCCCAGTAAATATAATTTCTTATTATGCTTTTGGAGGCGTGCCTTCGCAGTTAGAAACAACGGCATCAATTTGCACCAAAGCGTTCATAGGTATTTCTAAAACACCAACTACAGTTCTTGCAGGAAGTTCGCTATTAAAGAATGTGGTGTATATTTCGTTTACAGCATTAATATCTGCAATATTTTTTAGTTGGATATTGATTTTAACAACATCGTCCATTGCGTGGTCAACACTTTCCACAATTGCCTTGATATTTTTTAAACATTGTGCAGCTTGCTCTTTTACACCCCCAGCTACGACTTCACCAGTTTTTGCATCTACAGGCAATTGACCTGAAATATGATTGTAATGAGAAAAAGCCACAGTATGTGAGTATGGGAGTTTTGGTGCATTTTCTGTATTATTTGCCTCAATGATAAGTAGGCTTGTGTCTTCGGGAAGTTGAGGAGGAGTGCCATCACCATGTGACACAACTGCATCAATTTGTACCAAAGCACCCATCGGCAAAGCTGAAGCGTTAACTACAGTGCGTGCGGGAACATAACTAGGGAAGAAATCTGCACAAACTTGGTTTACTGCTTCAATATCAGAGATGTTTTTAAGGAACATCGTTGTTTTAACAATATCCTTCATTTCGTGGCCGATACTATCTAAGATTGCCTTAATATTGTTCAAGCACTGTCCAGCCTGCTCTTTTACACCAACAGCTACAATGGTACCAGATTTTGGATTAATCGGCAACTGAGCTGAAATATTGTTGTAATGAGAAAAAGCTACTGTTTGTGTGTATAGGCCTTGTGGTGCATTTTCAGTATTTCTTGCAACTTTTATCAAATCGCAAGGCACTTGTGGAGTTGTACCCTCACCATTTGAGATAATTGCTTCAATTTGAACTAAAGCATCACTATTTGGCAACGCTGCGACTGCAACTATTGTTCTTGTTGGAAGATAGTTTTTGAAGAATGTTTTATAAACTCCATCAACATCGTCAATATCTTTAATATTCTTAAGGAATATGGTGATTTTAACAACATCGTCCATAACATGGTCGATACTTTCAACGATTGCTTTAATATTCTCCAAACACTGTTTTGCCTGCTCTTTTATCTCAGCACCTACAATTCTACCAGATTTTGGATCTATTGGCAATTGAGCTGAAATATTATTGTAATGAGAAAAAGCTACTGTTTGTGAATATGGCCCTAAATTATTTGGTGCATTTTCTGTGTTTCTTGTGTTTTTGATAATTTTATTACTCATTTTTAATTCTCCATTTTAGTTTATATTAATGACATTTTATTGTTATGTTGGCTAAGACTAGTCTGTCTTAAAACCTCCACAAAACTAATAAAAATTATGAATAACGGATTGTCGGTGTATTTTTTCTCCTCTGAGGCCTATTGCATGAAGCGGATCCTATCTTTGGATTATTAGTTTTTGATTTTCTGTGAAGTTGTTTGACTTAATCTCCACCAAATAAATTCCGTTGCTCAAATCACCAATATTAATTTGTCTTTGATTTTGTTTAAGCATTTCAGATTTAACTAAAGTACCTGTTATATTATAGATATTCAATGTTAGGTCGTCGTTGTTACTCCTGTCGAAACTTATGTCTACAAATTCAGAAGCAGGATTTGGATACAGTTCGATATTATTATTCTCAGTTTCAATATCTACTCCAGTAATTTCAGACAAAGGACGTTTCCAAACTCCATCAGCATTAGTCCCAGCATAAAGATATGCTCCGCTCACACCTAAAGAATAAATATCCAAAGCTGTTAAGCCAGTATTTATTGCCGTCCAATTTGTTCCTCCATTTGTAGATAGAAACACTCCGCCACCATTGGTACCAGCAAAAATATTTGTTCCACTTATGACAAGAGAGGTAACATAATCAAATGTTAATCCAGTGTTTATTTCAGACCAATTTGTGCCACTATTAGTAGATTTAAAAATACCGCCGCCTTGCGTACCTGCATATAGATCTGTTCCATTCCCTAATAATGTATAAACATCCAAGTTTGTCAATCCGGTATTTTCTGGCAACCACGTATTAGTGACACCATAATCAAACCTAAATACTCCTGCTGATGTTCCAGCAAAAGGAATATAGTCAATCATACCTAATGTAATAACATTAAGATTTGTTAACCCAGGATTACCTGCTGCCCAACTGCCCCCATTATCGCTTGACATAAAAACGCCCCCACCATATGTTCCTATAGTAAGGTAAGGGCTTACAGCAAGTACTGCACGAACATCAGTATTTGTCAAACCATTATTTATAGCCGTCCAGCTGCTTCCATTATTTGTTGATAGAAACATCCCGCTTCCAGCCGTTCCTGCAAAAATATTATCTCCGCTTATTGATAATGAGCGAACAGAAGTACTAGTTAAGTCTGTATTTACTAATGTCCATGTTGCGCCCTCGTCAGATGATAAATAAATGCCATCATTCTCAATGCCTGTAAAAATATTATCTCCACTTATTGCAAAACAATTAGTTCTTCCACTATGAAGACAATCTGTTTGCTGCCATTGTGCATTTAAATTAATTGTAATTGCAATTAAAACTGTCACTAAGATTGTAGATTTGCTCATATTAATTATGTCAGAGTTTATCGTGCTGACACTGCACTTTCTAGTTTCAATTATTTATTTAAGATAGTCTTTTTTCGTTTGTTTGGTTGCAAATAGATAGTTTCTGCTGACTAAAAAAGCTCCTGAAAAATAAAAACTCGTGTGTAAGCACTATCTCTCCCTTAATACTCCACACAAAACTACGTAATGTTTAATTACTATCAAAGTAATTGTTGAATTTTTTTTGACTCAGTTCAAGCACTAATTAAATCCAGCAATTCGGATCTTTTAAATGAAAATCATTAGAAACAGAGTAGGATAAACATTTTAACCCTCCATTACAACTATTGGAATAATAACATTTTTTGCAGTAATTATCTAGTTTTTCGTATGACCTTAAGTCAGTTAAAATGTTGCTGTTTTTATATAATTCATACAAATTATCGGAATTTAAGTCCCCAATTTTTATTGGTAATCTTCTGCACGGAAGAACATCTCCATTAGATAAAATTGTTAGAAGAGTTTTGCCAGCAGAACAATTATATGGTTGTTCTCCATTCACCAAAAACTGAAGTGCCCTGTTTGAAGAAATTATAGTTTTTGAAAAGAAATTAGATAATTTTCTTTTTTTCTCAAGCTGAATAATATGAAAAAGCTCTTTCACTTGCTCAGTATTTAATGCTAAAGGATCATTTAATCCTTTTGGAAGATATCTATCAGTCCAGACTTTATAAACCTTGTATTTCTGAGCAAGTTTAACTACGTCGCTAAATTGTTTATAGTTTTGTGTATTCGCAGTAAATGAAATCATTACAGGAATCCCGTATTTTTTATAAGTCTTTATCGCTTTTACAATTTCTTGATAAGAACCTTTACCCCTAATTGAATCATTTACTTGCTCATTGCCCTCAAGACTTATTTGAATAAACCTTGGATTCAAAAACTTGAGTGTCACTAATTTATCCTCTGGCAGCAGATATCCGTTAGTAAGTATCCCAAATGAAAAAACTCCATTTTCTTTCACAATTTGCAACAAATCAAGAAATTCTTTTTTCAAAAAAGGTTCGCCACCTGTGAAATTTATATGCGCTTTAAATTCTTTTTTTTTATTTCTTAATTCAACTACAAAATTTTCAAGTTTATAATAATAGTCGTTTAGTTGTGCCAAATCTACTCCTGATGATGTATAATCATCTTGATAACAATGTTTACAACGGCAATTACACTCATCGGTTAGATGCCATTGA
>CAZOHR010000246.1:0-5804 GCA_964579045.1 uncultured Bacteroidales bacterium
AGATGCAGTAGTTATTAGTGGTACTAGTATCGTTGTGCCATTTGCGTTAGGGGTTCTTCTAGCTCTTTATCTATATAAAACGATGGCTCCACCAACCGTTCCGTTCTCTTCATTTGGTTTGTTCATAGCAATTGCACTTAGTATAACGGCATTTCCAGTTTTGGCTCGAATTGTTCAGGAGCGAGGAATACATAAAACAAAAATCGGCACAATTATAATTACTTGTGCTGCCGCTGACGATATTACTGCCTGGTGCATGCTTGCCGCTGTAATTGCATATGTTAAGGCAGGCTCATCAACAAGTGCATTGTTTATCATTGCATTTGCTGTTATTTATGTTCTGATAATGATAAAACTCGTGAGGCCATTTTTGCAGAGGGTAGGCGATCTACACTCTTCAAGAGAGAATCTTAGTAAATCAATAGTTGCCATATTTTTCCTTGTCATGATTATGTCATCATTGGCAACTGAAATTATTGGAATTCATGCTCTGTTTGGCGCATTTATGGCTGGTGCAATTATGCCTTCAAATGCAAAATTCAGACATGTTTTTATCGAAAAACTCGAGGATGTTTCATTGGTTCTATTCCTTCCTCTGTTCTTTGTATTCACTGGATTAAGAACAGAAATTGGTTTGTTAAATGATGCATATTTATGGAAAATCACAGGATTAATTATAGTGGTTGCAACTGCTGGTAAGTTTTTTGGTAGTGCTCTAGCTGCGAAATTTGTTGGCCAAAATTGGAAAGATAGTCTCACCATTGGCGTTTTGATGAATACTAGAGGTTTAATGGAGCTAGTTGTTTTAAACATAGGATATGATTTGGGAGTATTAACTCCGGAGATATTTGCAATGATGGTTATTATGGCTTTGGTAACAACATTTTTAACTGGACCTTTGCTGAATTTAATTAATAAGTTATTCAAATCAAAGAAAGAAGATAACATTAGCGAAATCGCCAATATAAATAAATATAAGATTCTAATATCATTTGGGAAACCAGAGAATAGCCGTAGTTTGCTTAGATTAGCTAACAGTTTTGTAAATAATGTTAAAGATAATGCTTCAATAACTGCAATGCACTTGTTTCAAAGTACAACTTCCCATCTATACAATGTTGACGAATATGAATCTAATTGTTTCACTCCCATAATTGATGAATCTGTAAAAATTGATCAAGAATTTATATCGCTTTTTAAGGTTACAAATAATGTTGAAGTTGATATTGTTGAAGTTGCAAATAAAGGAAATTTTGACATCTTACTTATGGGAATTGGGCAGTCTATTTTTGATGGATCTCTGTTAGGTAAAATAATGGGATTCACCACAAAAATTATAAACACTGAAAGAATCTTTAATCAGGTCTCTGGCAAAGAGAATCTTTTTGACAGTTCTCTCTTTGATGAGATGACTCGTACAGTTGTTTCAAAGTCACAAATACCTGTTGGTGTATTTATTGATAATAATTACCTGAATTCAGACAAAGTTATTATTCCGATATTCTGTCAAGAGGATTCTATCTTGATTAATTATGCTCAGAAATTAATTAGTAATGCAGGCTCTCAGATTTCTTTTATCAGTTACAAAAACATCATTGAGAAGAACAATAAACTAAAAGAATCAATTAGATCAATAGAACAAATTGCACCAAGTTATGCTAGAATCGTAAATTTCGACCATATCAATATGGAAACTATACAACAGCAGTCTTTGTTGATTATCAGCTATGGGGGTTGGGAAAAGTTATTGGATATTAAACCTGATTGGCTTTCAAATATTCCATCAGTATTAATTATCAATCAGAAATAGGAAATAAAAATTTAAATGATTTCCCATATTTTCTCATTGGATATTAGCTCAAAAAGTTATTTTTGTAATCTAACTGAATTCTCACTTCAAGGAGTAATAGAATAACAATGTCAAAACAAAGCTTGAAATATAAACTAAAAAATGTAAAAGGTGGATTTGCAAGATATATCCCACTTTTCATATCAACTTTGTCGGTAATAATTCTATTGTATGATATAGGTTTTAATCAGACCACCGAAATATCAAAATTAATACGGTCAGCTTATCTATTTACTCTTGTTGTTGGAATGCTTTCAGTAATTTTGAGATATCTTGTAAAAAATCTTCGACCTCGGCCAAAAGCGATACCATTTGACATAGCATTTATTGTTTTTCTATTTTTCCTACTTTTGCTTAGGTTAGGTATTATTAATGATGGCTTTTTTCCTGCAAATTATTTTATTAGGGAAGTTTGGACTTATGTTTCTATCGTATTGATTTTTATACGTGAGTTTTCAGAAATAGAGATTAGTTTTAAAAGCGCAAAGGTTTCTCCTGCTATTATCTTTGTGTCGAGTTTTGTGTTTATAATATTTTCTGGTGCTTTGTTATTGATGTTGCCAAATGCAGCAAACGGTACTAATAGATTTATAGACGCTTTGTTTACTTCGACAAGTGCAGTTTGTGTAACTGGTTTGGCAGTTGTTGATACTGGTAAATTCTATACTGAATTTGGTCAGTTTTTAATCGTAGTGTTAATCCAGATTGGTGGATTGGGAATAATGACATTCGCTAGCTATTTTAGCTACTTCTTTAAAGGCGGTTCAACTTTTAGAAGTCAGTTGGCATTACAGGATATGACTAGCGCCGACAGAATTGGAGAAGTTTTCGTAATTCTTAAACGTATTCTATCTCTCACACTCCTAATTGAGTTTAGCGGTGCTGTTCTAATTTTTTTAACCATAGATCAATCAATAATTCCCCTCCTCTCGGATCGTATTTTTTTCTCGGTTTTTCATGCAGTTTCAGGCTTTTGTAATGCGGGATTTTCAACTTTATCAAATGGTCTTTATGAACCTGTAGTTAGATTTAATTATTCCTTACACTTAATAATAGCATTTTTAATAATTTTTGGAGGACTTGGATTTCCGATTATTTTCAACCTTTATAGATACATACGAAATACAGCAAGTAATTTAATCAAAAGAGTTTTTTATGGGAAAACTCCGGCCACTCTTCCTTGGATTATAAATATTAACACCCGTATTGTTCTAATAACAACATTTATTTTGCTTTTTGTTGGTACCGCATCTTTTCTTTTCTTCGAATACAACACTACCTTAGCCGAACATCAGCTTTGGGGAAAAATTGTTACTTCATTTTTCTCATCTGTTACTACCAGAACTGCTGGTTTTAATTCAGTTGATTTCTCACAAGTTGGCATTCCTGCTACATTAATTCTTATCTTTCTAATGTGGGTAGGGGCTTCTCCAGCATCTACAGGAGGAGGTATAAAAACAAGCACATTGGCAGTGGCAGTTCTGAATATTTTTAGTCTCGCAAAAAACAAAAGCAGCGTTGAGGTTTTTCGACGTCGAATCTCTGAAAACTCCATTAATCGAGCATTTGCAATCATCATACTTTCAATTTTTGTTATCAGTGTTGCTGTGTTTTTATTGCTGCTTACCGATGGCGAAAATGGATTATTAAATATAGTTTTTGAGGTTGTCTCGGCTTATGCAACTGTTGGTCTGAGTAGAGGGATAACTTTTGGACTAAGCGATGCGGGTAAAACAATTCTGATTATTACAATGTTTATTGGTAGAGTAAATATGCTGACTATTATGATTGCTTTATTTAATAGGTTCTCACATCAGAAATATAAATATCCAACAGACACAATTTTAATAAATTAAAATATTGAAGCTTTTAAGTTTAAAATAAAGATATTATGAAGTATATTATCATCGGATTAGGGAATTTTGGATCTTCGTTAGCAGAAAAACTAACTTCTTCTGGGCATGAGGTTATCGGAGTTGATAATAATATGACAAGGGTAGAAGCATTAAAAGAAAGAGTGACACATTCAGTTTGCCTCGATAGTGCGGATCCCGAAGCCGTGTTAAGTCTTCCTTTGAAAAATGCGGATGTTGTAATTATTTGTATTGGTGAGAATGAAGGGGCTAACATTATGGCCACAGCACTAATGAAAAAGCTCAAAGTAAAGAGACTTATTAGCAGGTCGTTGGGAGCTTTGCATGAAACAATTCTCGAAGCAATGGGTGTTGATGAAATTGTGCGCCCAGAAGAGGAGACAGCCGAACGATGGGTGAAGAAACTTACAAATACTGGGGTTATAGATTCGTTTGAACTTGTGAAAGGTTTTGCAGTTATTGAGGTTGAAGTCCCATCAAAATTTATTGGCAGAAGTCTCGAGGAAATAGGATTTATAAGAAACTATAATACAATTGTACTTACAACAATTAAGAAAACTTTTACAAAAAATATATTGGGTGCATCAAAGACAGTTTACCTCCAACAAGGTATTCCTCAAGCATCAACTATTTTCGAAATCGGAGATATTTTTGTGCTTTATGGTAAGAATGACGATATTCAACGTTTATTACAAGAATAATTCATTAAAGTTCAGTCTTAATCTTTACCTTTTTCTCTCAAAAATATCAAAATTTTTTATTTCTCCAGCTGCAATTTCAAATCTAACTGCAGTGATAAATTTGTGCCAACCTTTGTTCCCAGCAGCACCTGGATTAATATGCATCAAATTAAGTTTTTTGTCATTTATTACCTTTAGAATGTGCGAATGTCCTGTAATGAAGATATCAGGTGGATTCAAATGTAATTCGTCACGCAAATGTTTTGCATAATTTCCCGGATAACCACCTATGTGTGTAATCCATATTTTTTTGCCTTCAATTTCAAACCTCTGATGCTCAGGAACTCTCAATCGTAATCTATAATCGTCAATATTCCCGAAAACAGCACGTAATGGTTTAAATGCTTCCAGTCTATCCAATAATTCTTCGCTACCAATATCTCCAGCATGCCATATTTCGTCAACTGAACTAAAAAAATCAAGAATTTCTGGGTCGATATAATCGTGAGTATCAGACAGTAAGCCAATTTTCATAAGGGATTTTTTTTTCTTTAAAAGTAATGTAATTATTTAGGTATTTTGTCAAAACTGGAATTCTATTTTTGTAGTGGTAGTTGGTAGTGGTAGTTGGTAGTGAGTTCATGCATAGCCGCTACCGCTTATTGGAATTTTACTTTTGTTATAAAAGGAAGAATCTTGAGTTTACTACAAGGTGGCTGAGGGTTTTGTTGCTTGATATTTTTATAAAAGAGCGAAATGCTATGTTGACAAAAAACACAGTCACATGCGCTAGCAACAAAATGTCTCGAAGCCACCGACCATATTCTTATACCAGAGACCTAAATAGTTACCTAAATTACTTTGTAAATGATAAAACCATTAGTAGTAAATTACATATTTCTAGAACAAGAGTATAAAATTGGTTTATCTTGTTCTTTCTTGCTGTACTTCCAGATTTTAGTAAGGCATTTTCTTTTTGTTTAAGCCAAATACTTTTTAACAAACAATAAACAATGTAATTAGCACCAGACTAATAGTTGTATATTTACAAGCTATTTTTTGATTTAAAATAAAACTTATGAAGGCCGCCGAAACTCCGTTGATGAAGCAATATTACTCAATAAAGGCAAAACATCCTGATGCTATTTTATTGTTTAGAGTTGGCGATTTCTATGAAACCTTTGAAGAAGATGCCGTGAAAACTGCTGGGATTCTGGGAATTACCCTGACAAAAAGAGCAAATGGTTCAGCTTCTTATATCGATCTTGCGGGATTTCCACATCATTCTATCGACACTTATCTTCCCAAATTAGTAAGAGCCGGTCAGCGAGTAGCAATTTGCGAGCAACTCGAAGATCCAAAAATGACAAAGACCATCGTTAAAAGAGGTATTACAGAACT
>CAZOHR010000247.1:0-5800 GCA_964579045.1 uncultured Bacteroidales bacterium
CAGATGGTAGTGTCGCTATGTACAATAAGCGTCATCTTTTTGCCTATGGAGGAGAAGCAGAAATGTTTACAAAAGGAGAGGAGCGAGTCATTGTAGAGTATTTAGGATTTAGAATAATTTTACTCATTTGCTATGATTTAAGATTTCCAGTTTGGAGTCGAAATAATGAAGATTACGATTTGATGATATATGTTGCCAATTGGCCTGCAAGTCGCAGACAAGTACATGATGTTTTAATTCGTGCAAGGGCAATAGAGAACCAAAGTTATCTTATTGCTTGTAACAGAGTAGGAGAGGATGGGAAAGGTATATCTTATTCGGGTGGATCATGTATTATCGATTTTAAAGGTGATGTAATTTCAGTTGCTGAAGATAATTGTACTCAAATAATAAAAGCAGAGCTTGATTTGGAGGCACAAAAGTTATATAAAAAAAACTTCCCCACCCACATGGACAGGGATAGTTTTATCATTACTGGTTGAACCAAATGTTGTAATTAACGAATTTACATTATCGTAATTCTCTGATTGTAAGTTTTGGTTATTGTCGAAATCTCGATAATATACATTCCTTTTTTCAATTTTGAGAAATTACATTCAGCGCTGACGGCATCAATTTTATTTTTCCGATAAATCACCTTGCCGGTCAGATCGCATAAGCGAATCTCAAGTATCTCAGAGTTTGAATTTATGGTAATATTGCCATCAGAAGGATTCGGAAAAACATTTATAAACTCGTTTGATAACTCATCGCAGTTATTTACCATGATAATGTCAGAATATTCAAATTTACCATCAAAATTTACTTGTCTTAGACGATAATAGTGTGAGAAATTACCCGAATTTAAATCGATGAAATTATAATTCTCCATTTGATTTGAATTTCCTACACCTTTTACTAACCCAATTTCTGTCCAATCAGCTGTGTTATCGCTCCTTTCGATTGCGAAATAATTATTGTTGATCTCACTAGCAGTAGTCCATGATAGTTGGATTTTATTGTTATAGCAATTACCTGTAAATTCGACAAGTTCAACGGGTAAAGTATTGTCTTTAGTTTTGGTACCAAAAGATAATGGGCTGTAAGATGTAAATTCTACGCTTGAAGTAATAAATCCTGACGTTGAGTTGCCAACAGCAGTTCCGCCCATGTTTTCCCAACAAGTGCCATTATAATGAGCAACAACTAAATCGGCTGGGTCTTGAATTCCACTTCCTGTAGTTTTCCAATACAAGGTTACTGCGGGATGAGCGTCTGTTGTGTTTAATACCCAATTTTCGAAACCACTGGTATAAATAATCTCGCTGCCAGAACACATTGCTGATGGTGACCAGTTATTTGGTCCCGCTGATAAGCTATATTCAGCGGAAATAGTAGAAAGTGATACTGGTGCAGCAATTCCTATTGGTGCCCAAACTGCATTGCTGCCTGAAACATCACCAATAGGAAAGACAAAAGCATTTGTTCCAGTTTTTGCTATTTTGCCATTTACAAAACTTGAAGATGAACTTTCCGAAGAAACAGCACTACTTCCAAAATTTATAGCACCTGTATTTGTGAAATATATAATTCCGTTTGTAAATGTGCAGGAGTTATCAATTGACATCGGGTCGCTTATATTAATATCCTGATTTTCTGATGTATTATTGTTAAAAGTGACATTGTAAAAATAATCGCCACCAGATTTTATTTCCTGTGAATTTGATCCATCAAAAATTATTGTGCTTGCTCCTGAATTAAATGTTCCTTGATTAATGAAATTGCCTCCAAAAGTGTGAGTAAAATTTGACGCATTGAATTCAGCATTTTATTGTACTGTTAAATCTCTATCAACATTTATAGAAGATGCGGCTGTCGCAGATGCAGTTCCTGAAATTATAAAATCTTCAACAACTTGTAAGTCGGTAACTGGCATTGCTTTGGTGCCAGTGCCGCTCAGAATTAGGGTGCTATAACGATTAGTTGAAGAATTAGGGATAATTACTGTTTGATTTCCGCCATTATATTCTACTGTTGTTGGGCCATTAATAACAGTGCGCAATTTTCCATTATTTGTTAAGCTTCCTGCAATTCTCACAATGCTACCGTCAGTCATCCAAACAACCGAGTCGGTATTTATAGTTAAATTGTAAAAATTTGTTTCACCAGAAATTGTAGCATTGTTTGATTTAAAAAACACATTGCTATTGTTTGGATAAAATACTCCTCCAAAATTTATCCAAGCACCACTTTTCCCATTTATTGTTAATTGAGCTCCGTCAACAGCATTCAAAACACCTGCTGCATCAATTGTTATGGATTTAATTTCAGTAAAAGCTGGTAGCAATGGAGTTCTTAAAGTCGTGGACGCATCTGGAATAATAATATTTTTATCAGATGATGGTCCTGCATTAGGAGTCCAATTACCTGGACTTGTCCATGAGTCAGACTCTGAGCCATTCCATGTAAGCGTTGTAGCATCACTATATTCATCTAGTGTAATGTCTTTTAAAGCATCCCAAGTATTAGAAAAGAAACCAACATTAACATTTGACAAGGAAACCCAATTTTCAACTGAATTAAAATTGGAACGACCATATTCAATATTAGTGGGTGATAACCCAACCCATAGAACCAAATGCTCTTCATTATTTTCATTAAGTTCAGAATCAAGATAATGACAGGAGAAAATTGCTTTTGTGGCACTTCCGCCAGTTTGAATAATCTCAACTTCACGATTGATAGCTCCAGTGCGCCATGTCGGAGATGTCCCGATTCTAATTTTTGCACTTATGCTGCTTGGTAATGTCCCTTCATTAGGAAAATATGCAAACGTAAACTCGTTACCAAACGTGTATTTTACTGAATGGTTTATCGTTGTACGTTTAATGATTCCAGTAACATCTCCAATTCCAATTGTTGTTGCATCAGCACCCATTGTAAGTGTTTTAAAATCGCTACCATCCCACATGTCAAGGCTACCTTTTGTGGCCAATGGATTTGGACTTTCCAGATTCAAAACTCCATTTATTGTAAAGTCACCTGTTGAAGTTACACCTCCTAATCCACTGATTGTTAAATTATTGACATTTGAATTAAATATTGATTCAGGCAAAATAATTTCATCGAAATTCGCAAAAACTAGACTTGCCATTGCATTACTTGCATTGATATTACCACTGGTTCTCGAAGGTGACGATCCAGATAATGTTAAAGTGTTTGCTCCAATATTCAGAGTTCCTGTTTCGAGCGTTAAAAGATTATTGATAGTTATATTCTGATTTCCAAGAGTTACTCCACCAACTCTATCAATATTAAGATTTTTTATTATTGGTACAGAATTAAATAAATCATCATTAAGTAAAATGGCATCAGAGCCGCCAAAACTAAGTGAAGACAATGGGCTTAGCTCAATAAATCCATTTGTTTTTAATATTGTTCCGTTAATACCCAATAAATATTCTCCAACGCTGATGACTCCGCTTGTAAGATTCATTTCAGCATTGATATTTGTATTTACAGCAAGGCTTACACCATTATTATTTTGAATTTTTAGATTCTGAAAATTTGTGGTAATAGTTCCCATTATTACTTGATTTGTTGTCCCATTAAAAGTTATGGTATTTCCTAAGGATGTTGTAAAAGTTCCATTGTTTTCAAAATTGCCTTTAAGTTGATGGCCATAATTTCCAGTGACTAGTATTGCCTCTTCTCCGATACTAATATCTCCAGCTACTGTTATGTTGGAATTGGATACAGCCGTTGCTTGTCCTTCAATTAGAAAGTTTCCATAAATTGACAAGTCTGTGCTTGGAAGTGTTTTATTTCCAGTGCCACTTACGATAAGATTGTAATATCCAGGTGATGAACCATTTGTGTTTACAATACTTTGATTGGAACCGTTGAATTCAATAGTATTCGGCAATAAAGTAGCTCGTAGAATTCCTGTTCCTAAAATAGAGAGTTCCCCAGAAATTCTCATAACATTATTTGTTTCAGGAGTTAATGATGCCCCATTTGCAATAGTGACATTGTAAAAGTTCGTTGGATCAGCCATTGTTGCATTGGCATTAGTAAAGATAACAGTGCTTGTTCCTGCATTAAAAGTGCCATTATTGAACCAAGCACCAGTACTACCAGCAACAGTGAGAGTTGTTCCTGTTCCTCCATCTAGAATTCCACCATCTTGAATAATTATTGTTCTAACTATTGCAGATGGGCTTGTTGGCAAAATAGGATCATGAACTGTAATAGCTGCGCTTGGAATCAATACATCACTTGTTGAAGTTGGGATTTCACCACCCGACCAATTATTAACATCGTTCCAATCAGAGCTTGGAGTTCCTTGCCATACAAAATTTGCAGATTCTTTATTCGATACAATCCATTTTCTTGCATCAAAATTAGTTGGAAAATATGTGATATTTCGGTTCGAAATTGCCACCCAGTTATCATCAGTATTTTGATTGGCTTTTCCATGTTCTTCAGCCAGAGGGATTTCGGAGTGATAATCCCATATAATAAGATTGTTTTCAGTATTGGATTGCAACTCGTTGTCAAGATAATGCAAACTTAAAGTAAGCTTTGTACTAATTCCACCTGTGCGAATTATGTCATATTCTCTCTGCACTGCTGTTGTTTTCCATGATGGGGAAGTCCCAATAGCAATCTTAATACTTACTTCTGAAGGCATAGTTCCGCCTGCTAAAAATGTCATTGAAGTGAATTGATTTCCAAAAGTATATTCTGTATTTGCAACAAAGTTGGTTCTCTTAACAATTCCAGTAACATCACCAATGCCAATTGTTGTTGCTTCTGAACCCATTGTAAGTGTTTTCATAGTTGAACCATCCCACATGTCAAGTAATCCTTTTGTTGCTGTTGGGTTTGAATTTGCAAGATTTAAAATACCATTCAAAATAATATCATCTTTTGAGGTGATTCCTCCAATTCCGCTAATTGTAAGGTTGTTAATATTTCCACTAATTATTAAATCAGGGAGAATTATCGCTGATGAGTTAACGAATTCTAGAGTAGAACCTGAATTGCTGGCATCAATATACCCATTAGTTCTGATTGGCGTGCTTGAGAGAGTTAAAGTGTTGGATCCAACTGTTAGTGTGCCATTCGTTAGTGTTAAAGTCCCGACAATACTTAAATCTCCATATAAATTAACACCGTTTGCTCGATTTATTGTTAAATTATTGAGTATAAAATCAGGCATATTTATTACTTCTCCGCTACCACCAATAATCATATTTGTGGAGCTACCTCCAGTAACAGTTCCAGTCATAGCAGTAACAACTCCATTGAATGTTAAAGTATTTGGTCCAATAGCGAAATTGCCGGCGATAAGTGCAATACCCTTATTTATCGTAAAATCGCCATTTAGTGTCAAGCCGCTTAAATTATTTATCGTCAACGAATCAATTGTGTTACTTATGAATGAACCTGTTGGGATGTTTTGAGTGGTATTCCCAGCAAAAATAATTTTCGAAAATTCGGCAGTCGCATCTATTTTTGCATTGTTGCTGAGTATAATGTCACCTGTGATTGTAAGTTGTTTTCCATTTATTATAAGTAAATCTGTAGCTTGAGCATTAGTAATATCTCCTAAGGTTCTGTCTTGGTCTAGAACACAACTTCTATCTGGATTTACTGCAAACGAAATATCTGCTCCATTTGATGGCACTATTCCACCAGACCAGTTTCCTGAAGTTCCAAAGTCAGTACTTATGGTGCCCTGCCAAACGAAATTGTTATTTTCTAGCGCTCCCATTTTTGGAATTTCACTTCTTGTAATCCCAGCATAGTCAATATT